>JACXUS010000008.1 GCA_014763785.1 Sphingomonadales bacterium
GTCTGCTCGGACATCATCCGCCGCCTGCGCAGCCGCGGCAATCGCCTGGGGGATCGTCGGGTCAAGATCGGCCTCGCCCACGCGCAGGTCATCGGTCGTGACCGGCAGCCATGCCGACCAGTCCTGCGTGGCGCGCGCGGTCGAGATGTAGATGCCCCGCACCTCGTAACTCGTCGCACCAGACAGGCCCGCGGTGATGATCCACGAAAATGGCGCCCCATAGGGCAGCGCATCGGTATCCAGCACCACCGCGCCGCCCGCCAGCCGCACCTGCACCCGCACGTTGGTCACGCCTGCCACATCGGCCGCGCAGCTGACACGGATACCGGCCAGCCGGGCGCGCGAGGCGTTATCAACGACCGTCTCGGCCTGCACGGTCCAGCCGGTGATCACCTGCACCGGGGGCGTGATGGCCCCAACCCAGCCAGTCGCAACGGGCGTCTCATAGGCGCTCGACCAGTCATAATCTGCCGGGTCGATCTCGCGCAGCGTCAGCACCGGGCAGCGCGAGGCGCGCCGCACGACCGCCGTCACGGCGAACAGTTTGCCGATGTAGCCATTGCGCGCGCTCGACCAGCTGACCACATCGTTCGGCTCCAGCATGTCCGCCTCCGGCGGCAGCGTGACCTGGTGCACCCGCATGCGGCGATAATCCAGCATCTGCGAGCGCATGAGACGCTGCACCTGATACCCATAGGGCACCGCGTCATAGCTGATCGAAGCAGGCAGATAGCGGCCATCGTCGGCGGCAATGGCGGCGGAATCGCTGAACTCTGGCGCATCGCGCATGGCCCACACGTCGCCCGGCTCGGGATAGGTCGCGGCCAGCGTGTTGTAGGTTTCCGCCAGCGCCGGGAACGGGGCCAGCGATTGCCCCTCCGTGATCACCACGTTGTCGTCGCTGAACGCATAGACGGCACCACCCGGCACACCGATCAGGGGTTTCAGCGTCCCGCCGACCTCGGCCAGCCGCATATTTGCGGCGCGCTCCAGCCGCTCCATGATCTCCAGCGGCTCGCTATCGACCGAAATCCGCTGACCCGCGCGATAGGACGGCTCAGACCCGCCGCCCGCCAGCAGCACCGGAACGCCGCATTCATTGGCCGCGGCGATCCACGACGACGACGGTAGCCGCCATGCCGGGACGTTTTTGCCCCCAAACACATGCTCGGACCCGTAGTAGATGCCGCGCGCGACGTTATATGCCTGGATCGCCGGGTTGTGGTCGCCAGTCCCGGTCCACGTCGCCGGGTTATCCCACCGCTCAGACCCAGATCCGCCGTTGGTGCTATCGTTGCGCAGATCATAGAGCCGGATGCCGGTCAGCTCGAATACCAGAGACGGGGCCGAGCTGCGCTGGTCATTGTAGACCCACGTCACAATCGCATAGGCGCAGCCCCGCCCGATCCGATCCGCGCCCCATGGCCGCGCCGACCCGCCGAATTTGCTCACCAGATAGGCGTCTGCCGCGATCTGATCCCCACGGTAGAGCTTGACCGCAACCCAACCCTCAGCGTTGCCGACCCGTGCCCCCATGTTCCCGGCGATGTTGTTCCCAGAATCCCCGATCAGGGCACCCTCGGCCCACTGCGCGGCAGCACCATCGACCCAGACCCCGCCGAACCCATTCACCGGCAGGTTCGACAGCTCCAGCACCTCGACCATGTATTCATTCGACGCGCCCCAGGTGCCCGCATATTTCCGGCGCGGCTCGGCAACTGAGAACCCCAGCGGGAACTGCTGCGGGTTTTCTTCGCCCATCACGATATCGACCGAGACAGACGAGCCTTGCGATTTCGGTTTGGGTGCCAGCGCGCGCGACAGCAACGATGCGCCGACGCCAAGCACCAGACGCCCCACAGCGGTCGTGAAAAAGCCCCCAGCCGCGAAAGCCGAACCGACCCAAGACGCGACGGCCCCGATTGCTGCTGCGACAGGCGCGGCATGCGCGGGCGCCGCCGCCGCGATCAGCGCCAGCGCAAGAACGAGAATTTTCCGCAACATCAGCCCACCTTGAACGCCCGCACCATCGCGGTGCGGTCCAGCGTCCCGAACCCGTCCGGGGTCAGCACATGCACCCGGTCGAAATCGACAACACACAGCGCATGGCCGAACGCCTCGGCCTCGATCGCGCCCACATCACCCACCCGCGCGCGCGACCGGTGATCGTGCTCGGGCAGCACCGAGGCCACCAGATCGCCAAGCGTCGAGAACCCATCGTTGCGCAGCACCCGCAGCGCCCCGGCCTGCGTCGTGTAGCGCCCGCGCCAAGGGGCGGCCACGTCCACCCCCGTAAGGGCCAGCGTCAGGTTGCCCGCCAGACCGACGCCACAGTCATGGGTGCCCCATGCAAACGGCAGGCGGCGCAGGCGCTCGACCTCGGCCGCGAACGCGGCGCGCCAGTTATCAACTCGGGTCAGGCTCATTTTTTTCCCAGGGTCAGGTTCCACGTCGCAACCGTGGACGCATATGCGCCGAACTGATCGCCGCCCCGCCGCAGCTGCGCGGCGTGCGAGGATTTGGCCGGGTTGACCATCGTCAGCATCGTCATCAGCTCGGATCGCGCCGTCAGCGTGATATTGCCCTCGCCACCGGCCGCGGGCGTGGTGATCGGCGCGCCGTCGATGGTGCCCACGAACGCCGGGCGCGGCGGGGCCACGAATGCCATCGTCGCCGGGTCGATCAGGCCATCATAGATTTCGATCGGCGCCATGCGGATATTGCGCCCGCGCACCAGTTCCTGCGTCGCATCCGCGATTTGGCTCATGCTCACATCGACAGACTGGATCGTCAGGTCGCTGACGTAGGTGATATCGCCAACCGACAGGCCAGCCCCGCCGACGAACGTGCGCGCAACCTGCGCCCCGGTCTCGCCGTCGATCACGGTCGCGGTGATATCCTCGGGCCATTCCCAGAACCCGATGGGATCGCCTGCACCCGTCGCGAGGTCGCGCGCACGGACCCACACCAGATAGACCGGCACAATGCCGGTCTGCCGCGCATTCGCCAGCGCGGTTTGTTCAGCCACCGAAATGTTGCGCATTTACTTGACCACCTGAACAGCCGAGATGGCTCCGCCGAAGCCGTAATACCGAGACCCGCGGCGCTGCATCGTG
This sequence comes from Sphingomonadales bacterium, assembly GCA_014763785.1. Classification (GTDB taxonomy): domain Bacteria; phylum Pseudomonadota; class Alphaproteobacteria; order Rhodobacterales; family Rhodobacteraceae; genus Rhodobacter. The sequence goes on from JACXUS010000008.1 coordinate 3,117, forward strand.
AACCGTGTCCATCCACCAGTGGCGAGGCGGGCTTTCATGTATGGGCGCACCAGAACAACGGGCTGCGATGACGCGGCTGCCGAGTAAGGAACCGGCGGGAATACCGGAACGGTAGCCGCCCCGGCGCCGCTGGCGGTCACATTAGCCGACACTTCCCCGAGATAGACAGCCGACCCGAAAACAACCGTCAGCTTGTCCCCAGCGGCCAGCTTGTAGTTCGCTGGCAGCCCGGTCACGCCGAGAGACTGGCGATTTGCACCGATCGCCGCGACGACAGGGGACGCCCCTGCAACTACGGCCCCGAGCGGATCATTCAGCGGATATCGGCAGGCGCGATCTTCCAGCAGGAAATCGCCAGCAGACCCATTCAGACCATTCACCGCGGCACGGATCGCGCGGGCGCAGTCATCGCGGACATTCGTCAGGACAATTTCAGCCTGCCAGATCGGCGGGGCCATCTGCGCCTGCCAAATCTGACCGTCACCCGAACCTGAAAGCTCATCTTGACGCAAGATCGAAAACGTCACGGATTCGACGGGCAGTTTGTCGCTCAGGTAGGAAAGCGGTTGTGTCATCGCTGCCTCGGGTTGCCTTGGATTTGCTGGACGCGCGACGGCAGGCTGCTGTCATATGCCGCGAAGCCCTCGGCAACGATCTGACCGGCCTGATCGCGGACCATCGCCGTGACGCCAGATGCGTCCATGCTCAGCGCAATGCCGAGGCTTCCGCCCTGCGCACCTGACGGTGCGCCGCCGAACGCGACGTGGTTCGGAACAATCGTCCCGGCGGATTTCGGCTGAAACCACTCTGGACCGTTCTCGCCGACGATATATCCCTTCGACGGGTCAACAGGACCACCAGCAGCCTTGAAGCCGCCAAAGAGGCCGCCGATCGCGTTGAACACGCCAGAAAGAATGCCTCCGCTGGACGTTTGCCCGCCACTGGCAGATTTCGTGATGTCCCCGAACAGAGCGGCTTGCAGCGCAGCTTCGGCCAGCTTCGCAGCAAGATTGCTCAGAACGCTGGACAGGCTATTGCCGCTGATGATAGCCGCGACAACCCCGCGCTGGAACTCCAACTGCGCCTGCGCGGCTGCCTGCATTGCCGCCGCCGATTGCTGCTCGATCTCTTTCCTGTTTTCGGATGCAATTGCCGCCTGCGCGTCGGCCTCAGCCTTGCGCTTGATCGCCTCGGCCACGGTCATTTCGGACCCCGCCAGCTTGGAATTCAGGTCAATGCCCTTTTCCTTGGCCTGCATGGTCAGGATATACTCTGCACGCAGGCGCGCCTGCTCATCCGCCGTCTTCCCGGTCAGCGTAGCTTCAAACTCAGCGCTTTCCACCGCCTGCAAAAGGCTCTGGCCGTAATCCTGCGCGGCTTTCTCGGCCTCTTTCGCGGCATCTGCGGCGCGTTTCAGCGCCTCAGTGCGCGCATCAACGGCAGCCAGCGCTGCATCTGATGCCCCACCGAAGGCCGCCGCCTCACTTTCCCGGCGCGAACGGTTAACCCCACCATTATCCGACCCGAGCCGTGCGATCGCATCGGCTGTCCCTTGGTTGCTGCCGGATTTCAGGCCAGCGACGACGCTGCCAAGATCCCCGCCCGCGCGAAACTCGCCTGCCCCGTAATTGTGCAACAGCGATGCCAAGACGCCCTGCTGCGTCTCATTCAGGCGCTGGAATGCCTCGGGGCCGATCGTGGCTATGATCTGCTCGAAATAGGTGGAGATCCGGCGCTCAAGGTCGCGCTCCGCCTCATCCAACGATACCGTCGCGCCCTGCGTGATCGAATAGACAGACCCATCTGCGCGTGTCGCCGTGTCGCTGCCATAGCCCGCGCGATAATGGTTCACGTCCCAATAGGCGGCGCTGGAAAATCCCTCTTTTTGCTTGATGATGCCCTTGGCCGCGTCCATGCCCGTGCCGAACAGACCCTGCGACCCGAAGCCATAAGATTGCACCTGCTCGATCGCGGTGCGGGCATCATGCGCCATCAGGACAAAATCCTGCATATTGTCGCGCGCGGCCTTGGTGCTTTCGCGCATCGAATCAAGCAAGCGATAGGCTGCAGTCAGCATGCCATCCTCACCACCGAAGCGGCGCACCGCTTCCTCCTCGGAGCCCGCGACGGCGTTCAGAGCATCGGCAAAGGCGCGCGTTGCCTTTTCTGCCTCGGCAAAGTCGGATGCCTTCTTGATCGCGTCCATGGCCTTGGCCACGTCCTGCGCCTTGCCAATGCTAGTGCCGAGCGAAGCGGCAAGCGAATAAGCCCCGACCTGCGATGTGCTGGCCCCAGCCCCGTATCCCTCAAGGCTGGCAGCAAGCGCGCCGCGTGCATCCTCGATCGAGTTGCGCAGCCGAATACCTGACAGGCGCTCTTGCGCTTGCAGACTGCGCTCAACCTCATCGGCCAGATCGCCGTATTCCTTGCGCAGGTCAGCGACTGGCTGGCGCGCGGCCTCGGCCGCAGAGACATACTCGGAGGTAGCGCTTGAAAGGTCGCCCATCGTCTCGGAAAGCGGCCTGGCCTCATCCTCGATATCAAAGAATGCGCGCGCCAATGGTGCACCGATGGCAACGGCAGTGCCTGCGATAGCGCCCCACATGCCGAATGCACCAAGCAGCTGCGGGGCCTGCTGACCAAATGCCTGCAAGGCCGAAGTGCCGGATCCGACCTGCACCGCAAAGTCGCCGATCTGATACCCTGCCTGTTGCGCGATGCTGCCGAAGTTGCGCATCCCGCCAGACGATTTCGTTGCGGTCGCGGCGCCAGCTGCGAATTCGTCATTCAGCGCATCCAGCGCCCGGCCATAGGCCGCCGCGTCGATCGCACCGACCTTATGCGCCTTCGTCAGTTCCTCGACCTGCGCCTCGTATCGCTTTGATCGCGCATAGAGCGGGTCGAATTTCGAGCGCAGCGCGTCCATTTCACGCGCGATGGCCTTGGCGCTGTCCTCTGCCGATTTTCCGCCGATCCGAATGCTGGTCTTTTTCTCAACCGCCTTCGTCGCATCGGTGATGCGCTTTTCCATCGCAGCGAGGCTCTTTGCCAACGCGGCCTGGTTGACGCCGACAGATACGGCAAGATCAGGCGTGTCGCTCATTGAAAGCCCTCAATCCCCATATCCGCGAGCTGATCATCCGTCAGATCTCCGCGCGCTTCTTCTTTTGCGCCATTGGCGCGCTGCCAACCGTCAGAACAGGCCATGAAATCCCACAAGCTCATTGCCCGCACCTGATCTGGCGCGAACCCCATCACGGCGCCGAGGCCGTAGAACCCGCTGAATTTCCATCGTCCGTTTTCGCGTCGTTCGCCCCCGTCGCGGGAGCCTCCGACTTTCCCACATGGTCATCCTCCGGGCCGAACAGCGCCGCTTCGAGGATCGCCATGCAGGCGGGCTTGTAGAGCGCCAGACCGAACCCGCGATCCAGCGTTGCGCGGACCAGCCGCGTTGCCTCTGGGCGATCCATGCCACCACCGATCAGGCCAAATTTCAGAACGGCCTCGATGTGGTCCGCTTTCCACGCGCCGATGCGAAATGCATTAAGCAGGAATTCAGGTCCGCAAGCCGTTGCCGATTGCACCGCCTCGATCTCGCCGAGGCGTAGCCGGAAGGCGTTCTCGCCACCCGGCCACTCGATATCGATCGCCTGCATCAGGCTTTCGCCGTCCGGGTCGGCATGCCGTCGAAGTCGATCTGGATCGACGCGGTGACCTTCTGCCCCTTCGTCCGCACGTTGGTGAGGGTCGACAGATAGGCGAGGCCAGTTTCATACTGGGTATCACCGACCGCGGCGTTCTGGTTCCCGATGCGAACATGCTTCGTCGAGCCATCATAGAACCAGTCCATCATGGTTTCGTGCGAACCCTGCGCCCAGACGCCATCCGCCGAGACACCGACCTCTTTGGAGCGCGGCTGCTTTTCGACAACCAGCGCCAGCGATTCATCATCGCAGTCCGCCGGAACCTCGGTCGTGTCGTAGCTTGTGGACCGGGTGACAGTGACGCCGATAAGGCCGCAGATTTTCGACCAGGTGGCGCCATCGGAACTGATCTCGAGCGTCATCTGCTCGAACTTCTGGGTAACAGGTGCAGCCATGCCGCCCTCCTATGTGATGTGTTGCAGGTGAGGCCGATTGATCGGCGGTCGGCCGCTGCGGCCGCTATCCCGGTATCCCGGGAATTCTATTGGTTCGCCTTCTTGATGCCACTCCGGACGGCAGCGGTAATGCGGCGACGTATTTTCGCCTTGAGCGCGCGATAGGCTGGCCAGAAGAATGGGTGCGCCGCTGATCCAGGGTGCATTATCCCATCCTGTTCAGATCCGCTCTTAGCGGATGCGCTCAGGTCTGCTCTCTCAGAAACAGAATGCGGTGACGTTCCGAATTCCACGAACCGAGCATAATATGCCAGCTCATTTCCCGCAAAAATCACGATCCTATTTTCTGCGTTTTTCCTTGCTTCGATACTGTCAAGGGCGATCGAACCTTTTGGTGCGTTCCCCCATGCCCAACCTATCGAGTCTCGCAGATTCCCGTCTTCGACAGGCACCAGCGTTTTCATCAGGTCAACAAGCTCTTGCGCGGAGGCTTCCATCACAGGCCTGACCTCAGCCATGATCAGCGACGGGATCACGCGCATTCTGCGCTGAAACGCTGGCGAAACCTCAACCATGAGTTTCAATCTCTGCGGCCAACTGTATCACACCATGCGCGATCTGCTCATCTGGATCGCCCATCACCAGCACCTGCTCGACCGCCAGTGAGGCCAGCGCAGCCGGATCATCAAGCGCCAGCGCCACCCCATGCAGCGCCCGTTTCACCGCGGCGCAAATCTCCTTGCAGCCCCGCGTCGATCCGTTCTCGCGGGTCCAGACATCGATCTGAAGATACTCCTCAGACATCTCGATGCAATCGAGGCTCAGCGGAATACCCTGCGCAGGCCCCAGCGAGATGTGCGGATAGGCCGTGTCAGGCGGCGGATTGTCATGCACCCGCATTCCGACGAACCCCGCCACAGCCGCATCCGCCAGCAGCGCCGCGACCACCGCATCCTGCAACGCCACCGAGCTCATGCCGCGCGTCCCTTTTCGACAACCAGGTAGACCCAGAGCGGATCGCTCGCCGTATCGACCTCGAGGATCGCATAGCGCGTGCCGGGCAGCGGATCGCCATCCTCGCCACTGGGCAGGCCGTTGCGCAGATCGCGCATCCGCCAGTCCACATCTACCGCACGGCTCGCCGCACAAGACCGGATCTTGATCTTGTAGATCGCGCGGCCTTCCAGACGCGCCGACTCAACGACCTCAGACCCGCGCTGATAAATCACCTTCGCGCCGCACTGATACAATTCCGACCAGATGCGCCGAACCACGCCACCCGCGCCAACATCATCGCTCGGCGCATCGAAACCGACGCGCGCCCGGGCCAGATCACCGGACTGCATCAGAAGTGCCGCCAGCGCAGCGAGGTGATCAGCATTTCGGCTGCCATCGGAACCTTCTCGGCGCTGGCCATCACGGCGCCGCGCCGGTCATACCAATGCGCGACTATCATCTTGACGATCAGCGCCGCGATCGCGCGCTTGTCGGCCTCCATGCCACAGGTGAACCCGACCGTGCAGGCCGCATCCACCGCGACGATGGGACCGACCGGGCTCGCCTCGACCTCCAGCGGCACCGGGCTCGGATCGCCGTCATAGGTCGCGGCGGCCGCGATCACATCCGGCATCGGCAGCAGGTAATCCCCGGCGGCCGGCGGTGCGATCTGCCAGACCTGCTCCATGATCGCACGCCCGAGCACCCCGGAATATCCGTCCAGATGTGCCACGGCCGCGGTGATCAGACCGGCCAGCATCGCATCGTCATCATCATGATCGACGGCGCAATAGGCTTTGATCTCGGCCAGGCTGACGGGCTCCGCTACCGCCGCCGTGATGCGGACGGGCGTCATTTCTGCTCCGGCGCCTTCTTGGCCGCGCGGGTCTCGTGCGCCGCGGCATCAGCCAGCGCGCCGACAGACAGCGCTGCCGCTTCCAGCTCGGCCGGGCACTCATCCCCGATCGCAAAGCTCGTCGGATAGATCGCACCGCGCTCGACACCGGAAAAGGCCTTGATGAACTTCGCCATAACCGTCTCCCTCGATTGCGGTGGGGGCGCGAACGCCCCCACCTTCCCCCGTCCCTGCCGTCTTACGCGGCGGCGATCTTGATCAGCTTGATCGCGTTGCTGTCCTTGATCTTCCCGCCGACGCGCCGCGCCATCGGGAACCGGACCCAGCCGGTCTTGGTCAGCTCGTCGCGCACCATCCACATGCCCGGGATATCCGCGATCAGATAGCCCTGCTTGAAATCGCCGAAGGCGATCGGGAAGGCATTCGCGCCAATGCCAGGCATATCCTCGGCGATGACCACGGGCTTGCCAGAGATCATATAGGGTTCGCCATTCACGATCGCCGGTTGCAGCAGATATTCGCCATTGGCATCCTTGAACTTCGCGATCTGCGCCATGGTCAGCGAGTTCATCACCCAGGTGCCATTGCCGCGATACCCGGCCTTCAGCGTGAACATCGTATCCTTGAACACATCGAAGGCATTGGTCGCCGCAAAATCCGCCGCGGCACCGGTCGGGATGTATTGCAGCGTGCCGAAGGCGCGCGAGGCATCCGCCGTCGAAACCGGCGTCCCGTTCAGAAACCCGGTCGGCTTGTTGATGCCGTTACCCGACACGAAGGCGACACCCTCGCCATAGGCGAAGCGGCGCGACCCCTCGTTGATCAGCAGACCCTCGACATCGAAGAACAGATCCGCGATCGAGGCCCGCGTGGCCTCCGGCTTGGCGCTGATCTCGCCGAAGGTGGGCACCACATCGGCAAAGCTCGGCGTATCGGTCTGGGTGCGGTCACTGGTCTCGCCGACCCACTCATAGCCCATCCCGCCGATAATGACGAGTTCGTGGTAATCCGTGGTGCCGGTCTGCACCACCCGCGCGATCGACCGGATCGGAGAGATGTCATCGGCCACGCGCGCGATCTCGGCCGCGATCTGCTTGGGCAGCGCATAGCCGCCCGAGGCCGGGGTCGCCACCTGCACATCGGTCGCCTTCTTCGCCAGCTCCTCGAGCTGATCGGCGATTTTCCCGGTCATCCCCTTGCGCGCGAAGTCGATGAAGGCCGCCTTGTAGTCATCCGCGGCCTTCGTCTCATGGCCGGCGGCCGGGCGGTTCGCCTTGGTCTCGACCTCTTCGAGACGCTTGGCGATCGCCTTCATCTCCATCTCGGCCGCCTGCTTGGCAGCCAGCGTATCGGCCAGATCCTTTTCCATCTTGCCGATCTTGTCCTTATGCAGGACATCGGCGTTTTTCATGTCGGTCACCTCGGCGCGCAGCGCCTCGATCACCTTGTTGCCCTCGGCGATGAGGGTTTTCAGATCACCATCCGCCATGTGTGTTCTCCTTCAATGGCGATTACAGGATGAGGCGGTCGCGCAGCAGCGCCGCCAGCTCTTCCGCGTCATCGCCAGCGTCATGCATGGCCTTGACCGCGTCATACCCGCCAGCCATCAGCGCGCGGGCGACGGAACGGGTCATCTGAGCGTCCTGCGTCAGCATCCGTTCCAGGTCACGCTTGCTCAGATCGGCAGCCTTGACCGCATCGATCTTTGCCAGCGTATTCATCTGGAAGGTGACCACGGACACCTCCCACAAATCGGCTTTCTCGATGATCCGCGCCTCTTCGCTGCGCGTCACCTCCAGCGTGCGATAGCCGATCGACAGCCCGTCGATCGCTTTCGCCGCCAATTCCTCGAACGTGTCGCGCCCGGCTTCGGTCCGCATCAGAAGCTGACCCTTGACCCGCAGCCCGTACCTGTCCTCGGTGATATCGGTCCAGACGCCGATGACCTGCGACGGATCATGCTGCTTCAGCATCCGCACCTTACGACCGCTCGCCAGACTGTCGCGAAACGCGCCGGGCGCAATGATGTCGCCACCCGTATCGACGACACCATATACCGCGCCATAGCCTTCGATCAGACCATCGCCAGATGCCTTGAGCTCCAGATCGATATGCTTGAACTCCATCATGCACTCCCCTCAGGTTTCATCGCGCCTTGGCTCAGCCGTCCGGCATCGCCTCCCAGCGGGTCAAGGCCGACCTCGGCCCGGATCTCGTCTTGCGTCATCCAGGCGGGCGTTCCACCGGCCCCGAGCGCCTTGGCGTAGTAATCGCCCTGTGCCGCAAAATCCCCGCGCAGCAGGTTGCGCTCATCCAGATCGACCCGCAGATCGGTGGCCTTCTGATCCTGCCCCAGAATGTCGCGCGCCGCTGCCTGCTCGAACCGCTCGATCCACGGTCCAAGCGTATGGATCACATGCATCCGGAACATCTGTTCCGCGCTCGAATAGGTCGCCGCCTTGTCCGACTGCATCAGCATGATCGGCAACACCCGGAAGGCCCGGGCGATCTCCTCGACCTGCAGCCGCCGCGTTTCCAGATGCTGCGCATCGACCGAGGTCATCGTGATCGACGAAAACGATGCCTCCCCATCCAGCACCGCGATCCCGCCATCGCCGCCCTGGCCATAGGTCGAGCGCCAGTCCTTGCGCAGCTTCTCGCGCGTCTCAGGCCCAAGCCTATCCTTGAACGACAGGATGCCGCTCGGCTTGCCGCCATTTGCGGCCAGCTTCGCCTGCTGATGCTCCAGCGCCTTCGACAAGCCGATCGCATCGCGCGCGGCGCGGATTGCCGAAAGCCCCTCGACCCCGTCAAGCGACGGCCCCCGCAGATAGAACACCTGCCGCAGGTCGAAATACTCATGCGTCTTGTCCGCATGATCCACGCGAATGCGCAGCGACCAGTCTGGAAGCTGCTCGACGCTCCACGCCCAAGGCGGCACCGGCAGAAGCTCGCGCACCTCGCCGTTGATCACGTTCTTGATCGCGATCGCGCCGCGCCCGAGCGCCGCATTGAAGACCATCGCCTCGCGGAACTCGAAGCTCGTCATCCAGTCGTTCGGCCGCACCGCCAGCAGTCGATGCGCCCAATGATCCGCGGCGACCCGCACCCGCACGAGTCCGGTCTTCCGGTCGATCTCGTCGCGCACCACGCGCACCGGCATCTGGGCGATTCCCTCGGCGATCACCCGGGCGGCGCAGAACACGGCCGAGACATCGATCGCCGACCGCTCGCTCACATCCATGCCCGTGGCCGAACGCCAGCCCATCCAGCCGACAAGCCCCGCCAGACCCTCCAGCGTGACTGCGGTGCTCTTGCGCAAAAGGCCCAGCATCACAGCACCATCAGACCGGCCGATTCCAGATAGGACCGGCCCTGTCCTTCCGGATTGCGCGCCATCAGGATGAAGGCATTGAGCACCGCGATCAGCGGGTCGATCTTCGCCTTTCCTGCGGCTTCCTTGGTCATCCGCACTGCCGACCCCCTTTGTTCAACCTTCGCATTGCCCAGAACCCAATCCATCATCCGCTGACCGGCATGGCGGAAGGTGCCATCCTGCAGCTTCCGCTCGAGACCCCAGATCGCGGGCGACAGACGCCAGTCCTGACCGACATATTTCAACTGCTCCTCATCGAGCCCGCGCGCCACAAGCGCCTCGATGATCGCGTAGACCTGCACGGTATCCATACCGATGGCGGCATCATCCGGAAGCAGACCGGCCCCGAAGAGACGTGCCACGATATCGGCAGCACCTTCGACATCGGCGGTCGGATCACGCTCATCGAAGAACGTCAGATCACCCTGCGCCGCGAAATCGCGCAGCCGCTCCGCGATGATCGGCCGCCGATCCAGCACCCGGCGATGCGCCCAGGCATGGGTCCAGCACAGCCAGTCCTTGCTCTCGCGATCCCGGCCGATCACTGCGATCCCGAAGAGGTCATCGAGACCGCCGCCGTCGATCCCGACAACCGCGACCTCGCAGCGCTCCATCAGCTGCGCCAGATCGATCCCACCCTCGATCGCGGCACCTTCCCAGTCCTCCGCTGCCGTCCATCCGCCGGATAGCCCGACACCGATCTCGATGTTCAGATGCTGGCTGACCCAGATCTGCTCGGCCTCTGGCGTCACCTTGCCGTTGTTCTCATAGTCTTCTTCGAGCCGCGCCTGATCGATCGACAGACCGAGGTTCGGCAGCACGAAATGCCAGTTTCCACGATCCCGCCAGAAGGTCTCGTCCTTCTGCAGATCGACCGGGAACTCATAGAGCACCGGCAGCATGATCGGCCGCGCGCCACCCTTCCCGTCGCGGATCGCCCGCGCCTTGTCCAGTTCGCTGCGCCAGATCCCGGCTGGTGCCTTGTCGGACTGGGTGGTGATCATCATCACCTGCCCGCCCTTCATCGTGATCCCACCGCCCCGGATCTGCTGCATCACCGAGGCCGCGCCGGATTTCTTGCCCAGCTCGTGCAGCTCGTCGATGATCGTCAGCACGGGGATTTCCCCGGTGATGATCCCCGTGTCGAACGTCTTCACCGACAGGGCCGTTCCGGTCTGGCGCCGTGTGATCGTCTTCAGGTGATCCTGAATGTGAAAGATCTGCGCGAGCGCGGGATCAAGGCGGATCATCCCCTGAGCCTGCCCGAAGAGACGGGCCGAAATGTTCTGGCTCGGCCCGATCAACAGCATCTGGCTGTTGGGCGAGGCCTCGAGATAGAGCGCGGTCAGTGCCAGCGCCGCAACATAGGTGCTCTTCGAGCTCTTCTTCGGCACCATCGCCAGCACTTCCCAGACGATCCGCGCCCCTGTCTGAGGATCCTCGCTCGCCAGGAAGGCCACGAGAATATCCCGAAACCAGTCTCCGCAGGCTTCAGACAGCGGCGGATTGCCCGCGACATCCGGCAGCCGAAGCCGGTTGAAGAACGCCAAAGCGATCGCAGCCTTGTCGGCATTGACCGGAACGTCCGCCATCGGCGTTTCGCCGGCCTCGATCTTCTCCCACCAGTCCGGGCAGGCGAAGCGTGGCAGCGCCTCAGTGGCGGACATTGCCCTTCACCTCTGCGGCCAGCGCATCGGCAAGGCTTGCCTCGGCATCGAGCGAGAGCTGCTCGTTCACTTCCTTCTTGCCGACCGGCTTCGCACGATCGGCGGCCTTGCGTGCGGAGATCTCCCGCTCGGCCGCGGCGACCTGATCCTCTGCCATCATCTGCCGAAGCTGGCGCATCGCCCCCATGTCGCCACCCTCGACCGCCTTCCGCACCGTGGTAGCAAACATCGCGAGCCGCAGCTTGTCAGAGGCTTCACCGCGCCCCGCCAGCATCGGCCCAAAATTACGCTTGAGCGTGGAGATACCGACGCCAAGCACATCAGCCAGTCGCTGATTGCTCCAGCCCTTCATCAGGCCCGCTTCGAGCATATCGAAGTCTTTTTCGGTCATCTCGACAGGAGGCCGCCCACGCAGCCCCTTGCGCGCCCTGACGGGGTTGCCAAAAAGATCACGGTCACGAGGATCGTCCAAAATTCTCCACCCCACAAAAAATTCTCTCGCTTAGTGGGCGACGGGTATAGACCAGATGGCCCCCCAGAGATCGACCACCCCCCCCTATCGCACCGCCCGCCGCACCTGCGCCTGCTCCACGCGCTGCTTCGCGCTGTCGTGGCACGCCCGGCACAGGCACTGCAGGTTGTCCTCATCCCAGAACATCCGCTCGCGCCCGCGATGGGGGATCACATGGTCCGCGACCAGCTTGCTCGTATCGCCCTCGACCGCACCACACATCCGGCAGGTGAACCGATCCCGGATCAGCACCGCCATCCGCATCCGCTTCCACCGTGCCGTGCCATACCAGGCACGCCATGCCGACCCGACAGATCTCTGCTCATCGCGACCGTCGATCGCCTGCCCGAGCCGCGGCGCTACCCTGCCAAGGCGCGCACCAACCGATTTCAACCGACCCATAGCTGCCTCGATCTGGTTTCCGGGACGTATCTTGGAACCGATGCTCAGCATCCGCTCCACCCGGACATGACAACGCCCGGCAGCGGTATCCCCGCTCCGGGCGCACGTCTTGATGATGCCAAGCAATGTGCCAGCGACGGAGTTAACCGTCAAGAGGCCACAAGATCAGCCGCGCATCCGCTCCAATGCCTCGGCAAGCACCCGGCGAAGAGCATCACGATTGGCGCCATACTCAGACCACCCGAACCGCCGCAGCACCTCGCCCGGCGTCAGATCATCCAGACACAGCGCATCGACCGCAGCCCGCAGCGAGACCGCGCGCGCCGCACCACCGGACCCGCGCCGCCGCGGAACCATCGCCATGCCAGACCCGATCGCCGCACGCATCCGTGCGATCTCGCGTGCCTCACTCAGATAGGCATCCATGAAATCGCCACCACTACCACCAGCGCCGCGCCCCTCGAGACTGGCGAGCTTGATGCCACCAGCATCATGCCGCTCGACCATCCCGCGATACCGCCGCGCCGCCTCGATCTGCCCGGGCGAGAACGGCATCGCAGACCGCGACCGCCGCGCCGAAGCCTCGATCCTGTCGAAGACATCAGCCGCCCGCGCCGCATCGCGCCCGCGATAGCCCGCATGCTGCACCTCATAGCCATCGGCGCCCCTCGGCTGCACCGAGACTGGCGTGAACCGAACTGCGGCACCGCGCGCGGGCGCGGGGATGATTTCCGGACCGCACGATGCGGGCACCGTCGCCGCCGCCTTGAGCCGGGCAACCCGATCCGCATCCGAGGCGAACGGCTCCGGCTGCCCGAAGACCCGCGCCAGATCGCCCACCACCTGCATTTTCACGGCCAGCGCCCGCGCCACCGCCGCATCGAATTCCCGTCCTGCCGTCTGGATTGCCATATATTGCGTCCTTCTTTCTTGCTGCCGCTATCTGTTGTGCCGCCATTTTTCTCTATGGGAGCCTAGGGAGGCTGCGCGCCGTCGTAACCATTACCCTCCCACACTTTTACAGACCTATTTCTTCAACCTTTTCCGTTGCCTATCGCCCTTCATGGGAAGCTAGGGAGGCTAGGGAGTGTATTCCCAATTAATGCGTAAGAGATGTTATCAAATCAGCCCCTGCACCCTTTGTTTCGCGCGCGTATACGCGTTACCGGCATTTACCCTCCCTAGCCTCCCTAGCCTCCCATGATTCCATTCAACGCCTTGATAAAGCGGACAAATCCCCCCGGACCCCAAAGCAACGCAGCCTCCCATGACGACCCCGCCAGCCTCCCTAGCCTCCCATGAGACAGTGATAACGGGGTGCGGGGCGTCACTCATCGGCAGACACCGAACCATTGCGCAGGATGCGCCCTTGGGCATCGCGCGGCATGCCGCGGAACCGCGACCCGAACGGCTCTGCAAACCGCACCCCGAGATATTGGCTGATCGAGGACTTGCCCTTGGCAAACGTCCTCCCCGTGTCCGGGTGCTTCCACCGACCCGCCAATCCGGCCAATTTCTTCGACACGGTCATGGGCTTGAATGCGCCCTTGCCGTTCTCATCGAGCCAAAAGTTGAACGCCTCGCACAGGTCGCGCGCCCACAAAGTGTCCTGTGGATCACCCGACACATGGCAGCAGACAGACAGGAACGCGCCGTAGGGATCGCTTTCCTCGCGATAGTCTTTGGTCGCGTCGCTGACGATCGACGGCACCATGAGCCCACGCTCCAGATACTCCAGCAGCCCATCAACCAGCCACCGGAATATGCCGTCACGCTCGGCCCACAGCTTCTCACCCAGATTCGCGTCGCGCTCCTCTTGCGGGATCTGGATATCGAACGGCACTAGCAGAACCCGCCGCCAGATGCCATCATCGCCGCCCCTGATCTCGGGCTTGTGGTTGCCGCTGATCGTCAGTTTGAACCGCGGCCTGAACTCTACAAAATTCGTGTGCAGCGCCCGCACCAGCATCGTCTCGCCGCCGGTCAGCTCCTTGATCAGCGCCTCTTGCAGACGCATCCCCTCATCGGGCTCTGACGCGCGCACGAACCGCGCCCCGATCAGCTGCATCAGGTCCGGCGTCGCATCCCCGCCGCCGCGCCGGTTCGATCCGGTCAGACTCTCGATCTTGGCCGATGCCCCATAATCCCCCATCAACCGCAACAGAAGGTCCATCAGAACCGATTTGCCGTTGGCGCCCGATCCATAGAGGAATGCGAACCGCTGCTCTCCGGTCAGCCCGGTAATGCTCAGCCCGAGCCACCGTTGCAGGAACCGACTCATCTCCGGGATCGGCTGGACACGCTCTATGAACCTGTCGAATGTCGGACAGGTCGCCTCTGGGTCATACCGGACGGGCATGATCTTCGACAGCATCTGCGCGCGATCATGTGGCTCTACCACCAGCTCTGCGTAGCGGCGGCCCCCTTCCTCGGTCACGACGAACCGCAGCACGGCGTTCTCGGTGTTGATCACCAGCGGGTCAGCGTCGAGCTGATCCAGCTCGACCACCCGCCGCACCGCTGCCTCGGTCAGCATGTTCTTGATCGCGTTGGTGTTGCCAGCATTCTTCGCATGCGTCAGACGGCGCGCGACCGATGTATTGTGCCCGTCCAGAACCTCAGCCGCGGCCCCGACCCGCGCCTGCGCCGCGCGCAGGGCCTCGGCCTGCTCTGGCGTCCGCTTCGCTTTCGGCACCGACATCAGGTCCGCGATCTCCGCTTCGGCGCCCTCGGCCGCTGCGATGATCTCCTGTTGCCGCTCGCCCAAGTCCAGATAGCGGGTTTCCTTGGCGATCAGCGACGAAACACCCTGCGCCAGCCGTCGCACGGCGATCTCATCAGGGTCCAGCTGCCAGCGCGTGCCCGTCCACAGATGCCAGCCGACGCGGGGCACGTTGCAGACATCATCGCCGTGATGCTCCAGAAACCGCTGACCGTTGCCGAAATCGTTCAGCGGCAGCTTGGCGCAGCGCGCCTCGGGGGGCTCTGCCTCACCATCGCCACGATCCGGGGGTGCGGGGCCATCTCCACCGGCCCCAACGTCCGGCTCGACCCCATCCCATTCGCCCGGATCATCCGCCGCGGGCGCCGAGGCGCCGATCATGTCTTCGGGCAGAGAAACTTCCTCGGCGCGGTCCATCACCGCGCGCACACGATCAACCTCAGTCATTGCGATCTCCTTCCCATCCGTCTTACGCAGGCAGCCTTCGCCGCCTCGATGTCGCGCAAATCGACCGAGACCAGCTCTCCCAGGCGCCCCTCATCATCTGCATTCCAGATCTTCACGCCGCCGATCTTGTGGACCGTGATCGCGAAGCGCCGCCCCGCAACGGCGCCCAACCAGACCTGCGCCCCATCCTGCGTATTGCGCCCGCGGGTCCAGCGCACCGGCTCATGCGTCATCGCCGCCATCCTCGGCCGCATCGATCGACACATGACCCAGCAGCACGTCATTCAGATCGGCACCCAGCGGACAGGGCACGATGCGACCGCGCAGACCGGGCCGCAGGACCATCGCCCGCCGAATGCCGGCCAGCAGCTGCGCCCGCGTCAGACGCGGATCACTGTCACCGTCCATCACATAGACCAGCTGGCGCACCCACGGCGGCGGCACGAAGGCCTTGGTATCGTCCATGTCCGGGGTCCCGGCATATTTCAGTCCGCGCCCGTGCATCCGCTGCCCGGCCATGTTGCCCAGATCGACGCCGCACCAATAGGCCGCGCCCATGGTATCCGCGACCATCGCAGACAGCGTGGTCTCGATCCCCTCGCCTACCACCAGCGTATCGGCCCCGGGCGGGGTCAGGAACCGGATCGCGCCGCCCTTTTTCGCGCCCAAAACCTTCTTGGCTGGCCAGAACTCGCCCGGCTTTTCGGCCACCGGCAGCAGAACCTTGCCCTTCGGCTGATCCAGATCGATCCAGGTGCGATGCACGGCGCTCACGCTGCCGTCACGGTCCAGCACCCCGGCGACCATGGCCGGGCCGCGGTGAATCTCGCGCCAGCGGTTGTAACCGTCCGGGATCATGTATCGCGCCTCTGGCTGATAGCGCAGCGCAGCCGGGGTGCGGGGCAGCATCGCGCGCGAAATCCCCCGACGCTCCAGGTAATCAACGACCGGCGTCCCCTCGGCCGGAACACTATCGGCCCAAATGCGGCGCGCATCCGCGGCCACCTTGGCGCGGTATTTGGCGGCCTGCGCCTCGCGCTCGGCCCGGCGCGCATCCGCCGCGCTCTGTCTGGCCTCAATCTCTGCCGGGCTCAGCACGGGCTTCGGCCCGCACAGCCAATCCAGCGCCTCGGGAAAACTGCACCGCCGCACGAACATCACCAGATCAATCGGCCCACCCTTGCCGCCGTCGCTCTCACAGCGCCGACACAAAAACACGTTCTTGCGGGCGTTCAGGCCGAACCGATCCGATCCACCACAGCGCGGGCACGGCCCTTGCCGCTCCACAGCACCGCGGCCAACCTCAATCGACAGCATCTCGGCAACGTCGAAGATCGGCCGCGCATTGGCCTCCGCCGGGCGCGGATCATCCGCAAATTTCATCTCTCGCCCCCGTAGATGAACACCGGCATATTCCGCGCCAGCGCCTCTTCAACCTCGGAAAACACGGCCTCACATTCGTCCCAGCCGCTGATCCTCGGGACGATCACGAACCGGGCCGCGTTGAAGATCGGCCGTCTCCAGTCAGACCAGCGGCGCCGATCCAGCGCATTGACCTTCGTCCCCGGGTTGCTCGCCTGCGCATGCAGCCCCTCAGCCGCAAGAACGATCGGCGAGACAGCCGTCACACCGTAGCGCATCAACATGATGACCTCGCGCGCCGCCAGCATTGAGAACTCAACTGACTTCTCAAGGGACCACTTACCCTTGACCAGCACCTCACGCGTGTAGGGCGTTGCCAGATAGGCCAATCCGCTGTTGTGCTGCGCGACAACCTTGGGGCTGGCCTGCAGATGCACCAAAGGCGACCACCGCCCGCGCGGGTCGAGGATCTCGGACCAGTCGATAACAGTGCTCATGAATGCACCCCTCTCACCCAAGAGACGGATTTCCCCATGAGGCCAGAGGTTGCGCGCCTTCCATCAGACGAATCCCATTCGACTAAGAATCCTGTCGATCCATCAGAACGGACACGGCTCGTCACCCCAGTGACGGTGAGGAACAGACCTCGCGTGTAGCGAATTCTCAAACCAATGGGTGGCGGTGCAGAAAAAGCGAACCAGTATCCTTTCAACTGCTCATCGCTCTTCGCCATCATAGTCTTATCCGGCGCCTTCATTTCCGCCCCCGCATCATCCGCAGCCGCGCCCTGCGCGCGGCCTTGACCAGCCGCCACTTGCCAGTGGCGACTGGCGCTTTCGGCGCCGCACACACCCCGCCACGGCGGGCCTTCTGGCGCCCCATGGCACGGGCCAGCAGACCCGCAGATGCCTCCAGAATATGGATCATCGCGCCACCTCCGCCGCAGCCTCGCCAGCAGCGCGCCCGCTGAACGACCCGCCCTTTCGCGCCAGCAAATGAACCGTTTTGAACACCGTGATCCGCAGATCGGCGTCAAAAACCGGGCTCGACCCCGGCGCGGCGCGATAGACCTTTGCCGCCGCGTCATAGACCAGCCGATCGGGCCAGCGCCGCCGAAACTCGCCCAGATCAAGCGATGCCTGCGGCACCGAAATCCCGAACGCCTCGCACAGATGACCCCGTCGCAGGGGTCGGCCATTCAGAACCGACCCATCGATCCAGACCATCCGCACCTTTGTTGCCAGCTTCATGCCTGCCCCCTGCCGCTTCGGCCCGCCGCCCTTCGGCATCGCCCAGACCACCCGCCAGCGCCCGCATCTGACCCGCCATCTCGGGCGACACGAACGCGTTGAAAATCACCGCGCGCCCATCATCTCCACCGCACCGCCAGATCATCTGGACGAAACCCTCGGCCTCCAGCACCTCAACGACGCAATCCCCGACCGGGAACTCTGCGCGGTGCGAAACCGTGACCCTCTGCGCCGCGCTCGCCGCCCCGGAATTCGTCGCGCGGCGGCGCCAAGACTGGGGTGGGACACACGCCGCCGCGCTGGCCCAGCCCAAGGGGAGGAGGTGGCCGGGATCTGAATAAAGGGGGTGCGGCGGGCGAGCAGCGCCGCCGCACCAGTCGCCCCGACCGCGAGGCTGTCACAGGCTCGGACAGCAGCCGGGGGGTGTTCCATCGTCTGCACCACGCGCATCAGACCGCCCCCGATCTGCGCTCGGAAATCACGCGCGAGGTCAGCGGCGCGAACCAGTCGATCTCGGCCGGGGCCGGGCTCCGCCGCCGCCCGGGACGCTGCGGGCTCAGCTCGGGGCCTGACAGGTTCGGGTGCCGCGTGGCGGTCAACGCGTGACCATGCTCCAGCGCGGGCGCAAACCGCAGCCCGTGGCGGGACGCATAATCCATGCCTGACGACAAGGACGCGCCGCGCGCAATCGCCGCCTCGCGCACCGTCATGCCGGCCGCCGCGCAATCCTCCAAAGAGGGCACATCAGCCTGCGATTTGGTCACCCGCCGCGACATCAAACGCCATCCTCCGCCGCGACCTTCAGACGCGCCGCCAGCTCGCCGAACGCCACCAGCGCCTCGGAAACCTCGCGCTGCGCCTCGGGCAACGCCCCCTGCCGCGTCAGAACCCCCATCACTGCGGAAATCGCCTCACCGGCCTCTTTTGACGCATCGGCCACGCCACGCATCAGGTCTCCGCTCACAGCTGCCTCCGGCAAACTACGCTCCAGCCAGCGCCGGACGCATGGATCGCCAACCGCATCCTCGAGAGCCATGATCTCGACCAGTGGCCAATCCAGGTGACCCGACTGCCGCTTCGACACCGTGCCCTTGCCGACTTCACGGCCGATCCCGGCCCCGATCAGCTCCGCGGCCGCCTCGATCCCGCCAGCGCGACGGATCAGCCCGGCCATGAACCCGCGGATCATCCCGGCCTCATCCATCACGCCGCCCTCCGGTCACGGAAACTTTGTTTCCTTGGCCCGCGATGCGATCCGGCGCAGGGTCGGAACAGGACACCAGGAATGAAAGGACATCATGATGACCGACGCAGAAACGCCAGCCTTCACCCGCGCCGAGATCGACCACTGGGCTCAGGATTTCGCCCGCAACCTGCCAGAGCTGCCCACCGGTGCCGAGGTGCTGATGGCAAAAGGCGCGCGCAGCTTCGCCGCAGCCGCGTCCCCCACCGGTTTCTTCCTCCGCGTGAAACTCGATGACGACGACCCCGTCACCATCAGGATCAATCCCGTGGTGGCCTGCTACCTCACGAAACTTCTGATCGAGGGCGGCACGAACTGCGGCTGGATGGATCCGCACATGAACCCCGCCATTCCCCTCACCGCGAAACGGGATCCGTGACAGCGCACTGGGCGCGCTGAACTGCGCCATCCCGCGCAGCACCAGATCGCCGCTGAGGCCGCGCATCCAGCCGGTCATATCGACGAAGACGATCTCGCTCATTCCGCGGCCTCCCCCGGCTTGCCCTCTCCGACCGGATTGGCGGCCATCCACGCCCGGATCCGGTCGGCATTGGCCAGCGTCGGGCTCGAGGCCCGCGCCAGCCAACCCTCCCAGGTCGACCACTTCGCGTTGATCGAGGCCCGCAGCACCGCCTGCGGCTTCATCGCGGCCTGCGCCGCATAGGCTTGGATATCGGAGATGAGCTGTTCCATGCGCCCTTTATGGGGGAAACTTGCCCCTTTTTGTCAAGGGCATTCTTCCCCCGTGCGCAAAATCCTCAGAAAGGGGATAAATGCCCTATGGAAAAACAAGAACTTAATGCGTTCTCGCGGGGCCTGAAAATCGCGATGGACCAAGATGGCTGGAAGATGCGCCCCCTATCCGAGGCCGCTGGCTTGGGAGAGTCTGCAGTCAAGGACATCTTCCGAAAGGCTCTCTCTCCGAAAATATCGACATGCTACGCGATCGCGCAGGCGATGGGTCGCTCACTGGACGAGATCATCGAACTCGGCAACGGCAACCTAGACAATACTTCGCGGGCAGCGATCTCGGTTGCTGGGCGCGTCGGGGCGGGGGCCGAAATCGAGCTGATCGACGCCTGGCCCAAGGGCGAGGGCCTCTATCACGTCGCCTGCCCGCCCGGCCTGCCGCCGCATGGCATCGTCGCGGTCGAGGTCGCGGGCGATTCGATGGCGCCGATCTATGAACCCGGCTCGGTGCTCTTCTATGCGCGCCAGGCGATGGGTGTGCCGACCGAGGCCTTGGGCCGCATCTGCATCGCCGCCGATACCGAAAACCGCGTCTGGCTGAAACAGGTCAAACCCGGCACCGCCCCGGGCCTCTTTCACCTGATTTCGATCAATCCCGCCGGGCTCAACATGCACGATGCGCGCCTCTCTTGGGCCGCTCCGGTGAAGCTGCACTTACCGCCTGATCTTGTTCGGAGAATTTGACATGAGACGACGCATTCCAGACCTCGGCCACAATCCAGACACCTTTGGTCAGATCGAGGGTCCAGGAGAATTTGAGTTCGATATCGTTGGGGAATCGTTCTATCAGGACGCCCTCGATCAGATCTGCGGCGGCAAGCTGCCCGAAGGCCATGATCATGAATGCGTGGCCTATCTCGTCCCCGAGCCGGACAACCCTCACGATGCGAACGCCGTCGCCGTCTACATCGACAATCTGAAGGTTGGCCATGTGCCGGGCTATGCCGCGCCACGCATGGCCGCCGCCTTGGCGGGCCGAACCGTAACCGTCGACGCCATGATTATTGGCGGATGGACCAGCGAAAGCGGCGATGGACACTATGGCGTGAAGCTCGATCTCTGACCGCGCCGCCACATGAAAGGGGCAAGTTTCCCCATTTTTTGATTGACGGGGGAAATTTACCCCACTAACTTGCCTTCATCGCAACCGATGGAGGCATGATTGACCAGCGATACCCTGACCCCCGAGCCCGGCGCGCAGATGCCGGTCCTGATCACCACCAAGCACCGCGGCGTCTTCGCCGGTCTGGTGCCGACGGATCAGGATTTGACCGCGCCGACCATGGCGCTGCATTCCGCCCGCATGGCGATCAAATTCGGCACCACCCGCGGCCTGATGCAGCTTTGCGAAACCGGCCCGACCGACAAGAGCCGCATCTCGGCCCCGGCCGATATCCCGGTTCTGCACGACATCACGGCCGTCTTCTCGATCACTCCGGAGGCCTGGGCGCAATGGCTCGCTGCGTGATCGATCCCGATCCGGTTCTGACCGCGGATGACATCATCCGCGGCGGCGCCTGCATCTCGGGCACCCATGCGCGCCTGTTGCGCCTGCGCAGCAAGGTCGCGGCGGCGATGCCCGCCTCGACGATCAAGGAGATGATCCCGGAAAACGAGCACGCCTATGTCGATCGCGCCGCTGGCCTCGACGGCTACGGCTACGGCTACGGCTACGGCTACGGCGACGGCGACGGCGACGGCGACGGCGACGGCTACGGCGACGGCGACGGCGACGGCGACGGCTACGGCGACGGCTACGGCTACGGCAGTCAATAAAACACCATTCCGATGGAGGCACCCTTGCACCAGTTCCAGCCCAACCGCGCCGCTCTTGATGCCGCTTTTGAGCAATTTCTTGCGCAGATTGGGGGTCAAATCAGCCGCCGACAGGCAGAGCTTTTCTTGGCCCGCAACATCATCATGCGCCGCGCCGTGTCGGATGACTGGCTTCGCCGGGCGATCAGCATCCTTTTGACCCACGGCGACCACATCGACGCCATGCGCGCCGAGTTTCTGCGCGCCGCACTGAATCGCCGGTCGCGCGCCGGGGCCGCGCCCAGCCACCACTCCGAGCAGTGCAGCCCCGGCACCCATTACGACGAGCCCCGCCCCGGGGCGTGATTGCCGCGCGAGGTACAACCGGGTCGCAGATCCCGGTCAACGCCTGTGCTGCTGGTTGCGCGGACCTCATTTGAGCGGAAGGACCAAAGCACAGGAAACGGGCCGATCCCCGGCCAGAGCCGCCACGCGGCAGGGACGAAATCGAATTGGCGCGGTGGTCGCGCCGATGCTGGCGGGGCCATGGCTGCCCGGCTGAACGCCCCGCCAGCCCAACATCAGGAGAAGGCAATGCTGGACTTGGGCGACCAATACCCGCTGGGGGAGATCCCGATGAAGGAAACGGATGCCGACCGCGCCGTCAGGGATGCCGCCTATTCCGTCGCTGCCGACCAGCTGCGCCAGTTCATTGAGCAATACGAGCATCTGGAAGCGGAGAAGAAAGACATCACTGAGCAGCAGAAGGACGTGATGTCCGAGGCCAAGGCCCGCGGCTACGACACCAAGGTGATGCGCAAGCTCATCGCCATGAGCAAGCGTGACAAGAACGAATTGGCCGAGGAAGAGGCGATCCTCGACATCTACAAAGCCGCGCTGGGGATGTCGTGATGCGCGTGAAACTGAGATCCGCCGTGGAGAATGGCACCATCGACGCCGATGATTTGAAAATTCTGGCGCGGCTCGATCGCGCAATTCATGGGCGGGGCCGGGTTGAGATTGGCGTGCGGGTCGATCTGAGCATCCGCACCGATAATTCCCCGCAGATCGATCCGATCGCGCGACAGCTTTTCGACTCGATGCCACCCCGGCAATTCGCGATCCTGATCGATTTGATCTCAGGCGCAAGCGTTTCCCAAAAGCAAGCCGCCGAGGCGCTCTCGACAGCACGGTTAATCGCATGAGCGCGCAGGATGATTACCAACGCTTCATCGCCGCAAAGGCCGCGATCGCGCCACGATATTCCGGGCTCGATATCTCCGATGACGATCTGAACCCCGCGCTGAAACCACATACCCGCCGCATGGTCTCATGGGCGCTGTCTGGTGGGCGCCGCGCATGGTTCGCCTCGTTTGGCCTGCATAAGACGGCAACGCAGATCGAGACGATGCGCATCCTGACCGAGACGACGCAGCGACCGACGCTGATCTGCGCGCCTCTTGGGGTGCGCCGGGAATTCATCACCGAGGCGCGTGAGCGGTTTCGCGGCCGCTTCGCCGTCGATCTGCGCTTCATCCGGTCCAGCAACGAAATCGACGGACCGGCGATCTATCTGACGAACTATGAGAGCGTGCGCGAGGGCAAGGTCAGCCCAGATCCATTCGTCGGCGTCAGCCTCGACGAGGCGGCGATCTTGCGCGGCTTCGGCGGCACCAAGACCTTTCGCGAATTCATGGCGCTCTTTGCGGGTGACGATCGGCGCGACAGATCGAACCACCTGCGCAGCGACGGCGTGCGCTATCGCTTCGTCGCCACCGCGACCCCCAGCCCGAACGACTATATCGAGCTGCTGGCCTATGCCGCCTTCCTCGATGTGATGGATATTTCGGCCGCCAAGACCCGCTTCTTCAAGCGCAACTCTGAAAAGGCCGACAACCTCACGCTGATGCCACACAAGGAGCGCGAATTCTGGCTCTGGGTCGCATCATGGGCGCTTTTTGTCACGCGACCGTCTGACCTCGACCCGGCCTTCGACGATACCGGATACGACCTGCCGCGCCTTGATGTGAACTGGCACGAGCTGCCCGTCGATCATCTGTCCGGGGCCGGAACCGAGCGCGACGGGCAAGCCAAGATGTTCCGCGAGGCGACGACCAGCCTCTCGGCCGCTGCGGCCGAGAAACGCGACAGCCTGCCCGCACGGGTGCAGAAGATGATGGACCTGCGCGCCGAAGCGCCGGATGCGCACCGCCTGATCTGGCACGACCTCGAGGCCGAGCGCCACGCGATCGAGGCGGCCGTTCCTGCCTGTGCCACTGTCTATGGCGCGCAGGATCTTGAGGTGCGCGAGGCTATCATCGGAGACTTCGCAGATGGCCGGATTGCGGAACTGGCGGCCAAGCCAGTCATGCTCGGCTCCGGCACCAACCTGCAACGGCACTGCGCCTGGCACATCTTTCTCGGCATCGGCTTCAAGTTCAACGACTTCATTCAGGCCGTTCACCGCCTGCTGCGCTTCGGCCAAGAGGCCAGCTCGGTGCGCCTCGACCTGATCTATACCGAAGCCGAGCGCGATACGCGCCGCGCGCTGGAACGCAAATGGCGCAACCACAACCTCATGGTGGAAAAGATGATCGGTATCATCCGTGAGTATGGCCTTTCCGAAATCGCCATGCAGCAGGCGCTTGTCCGCTCGATGGGCGTCGAGCGTGTCGAGATCAGCGGCGAGAACTACCGCATCGTCAATAACGATTGTGTCGAGGAAACCCGCGCCATGGCCGATGCCTCGGTGCAGCTCATCGTGACCTCGATCCCCTTCTCGACGCAATATGAATACAGCCCGAACTATTGCGATTTCGGCCACACCGACACCGACGATCATTTCTGGCAACAGATGGGGTTCCTGATCCCGCAGCTGCTGCGCGTGCTTGAACCGGGCCGCATCGCCGCGATCCATGTGAAGGATCGGATCATACCTGGCGGGCTCTCCGGCTTCGGCTTTCAGACCCTCTCGACGCTGCACTGCGACTGCATCCGCGAGTTTCAGCGACACGGCTTCGCCTATCTCGGGATGAAGACGATCACCACCGATGTCGTTCGCGAGAACAATCAGACGTATCGCCTCGGCTGGACCGAGCAATGCAAGGATGGCAGCCGCATGGGCTGTGGCGTGCCGGAATATCTGCTGATCTTCCGCCGCCCGCCCAGCGACCGCACAAACGGATATGCCGACAATCCGCCGCGCAAGGCCAAGAAGGAATGGGATCCTGACGCCAAGAGCTGGCGCAACGAAGGGGGCTATAGCCGCGCCCGCTGGCAGGTCGATGCCCATGCCTACGCGCGCTCGAGCGGTGATCGACAGCTCGCCCCGACCGAACTTGCAGGCCTCGCGGCCGATCAGATCTTCAAGCTCTGGCGCGCCTACAACCTCGCGGCGGTCTATGACTTCGAGCACCATGTTCAGATCGCCGAAAGCCTCGAAATAGAGGGCCGCCTGCCGCCGACCTTCATGCTGCTCCCGCCACACAGCCTGCATCCAGAGGTCTGGACCGATGTCGCGCGGATGATGACCATCAACGCCGAGCAGGCGCGCAAGGGCAACGAAATGCACCTCTGCCCGCTGCAATACGACATCGTCGATCGCGCCATCGCCCAATACACCGAGCCGGGCGAGACGGTTCTTGACCCGTTCGGCGGCCTGATGACGGTCCCTTTCCGCGCGATCAAGCTCGGCCGAAAGGGCGTCGGGATCGAACTGAACCCGGGCTATTTTACCGATGGCGCCGCCTATTGCGCCGCGGCCGAGGCACAGGCAGCGATGCCGTCTCTCTTTGATCTGCTCGAGGATGGGGATACCGCGAGATGAACATCAAGGAACTCACCTTCAAGGGCAGCGATCAGACTGTGCTCTATAGCTGCGGGACCTGCGGACACCTGTTCTCCCCGCGCATCTATGCCTGCTCGGATGCCGATGCTCACGCCGCTGCAAGGCGCGCGGCTGACGAGTGCTGCACGCCAAAATACTGCGCATGCGGAAAGCCGATTGAGGCGCCATGGACGGCCTGCGGTTCCTGTCGCGAGAGGCTCCGTCTGGAGAAGGCCACGGTCATCACGGACTATAACGGCCCGGTTGAAAGTGACAAAACCCGTGGCGAATGGGGCGAAGGATACTCATCCGATGTCGCCGCCCTCATCGAAAGCTGCGCCGAATATGATGATCCTGTTCCGGCATACTGCTGGCCCTGCACGTCTGTCCCGCTGCGCCTCGACCTCGATCGGATCCTCGAGCGCGCCTGTGAAGAACAGCATGAGGACGCCTTAGATCAAATCGAGGGTGCGGATGAGCTTCAAGAGGCGATCGACAGGTTCAATGCCGCGCAGACCTGCGTCACCTATTACCCTGACCACTCCCGCGTGATCGTGATCGATCAGGACCGGTTCGACAACATTCTGCGCGGGCATGGTGAAAGCCATGGCTGACCGCATCTTCTACGTCGAGGAGCGCGGCTTCGATGGCCGCTTCCACCCCGCTCTCTATCACGGCGACATGCCCGCGCTGATCCGCAGCGACGGGCCGCGGAAGGTATTCCGTGCCGCCCCGATCGAGATCGCCATCGAGCATCACCACATGTCCATGGAGACACTGCAGGCGATCTATGGCGGGATCATCACCAAGCAGGAGCGTGGGCTGTGACAACGCTTCGCATCCTCATCGGCTGCGAGACAAGCGGCATCGCCCGGCGTGCCTTCGCGGAGCTCGGCCATGATGTCTGGTCCTGCGACCTCGAGGCGGCTGAGGATGGCAGCAACAGGCATATCGTCTGCGACATTCGTGACGGCATCCTGACATGGGGCTGGGATCTGCTCGCAGTGATGCACCCACCCTGCACGCGCCTCTGCCGCTCTGGGCGGCGATGGATGAGCGGGCCTGGGAAATGGACACAGCCGAAGCAGTTGCCAGCCGGGCGCACTTGGGATGAGATGCGCGCCGAATTCGAGCTTGGCGTGAGCGTCTTCACAACCTGCTGGACCGCACCGATCAAGCGCATTGCGATCGAGAACCCGGAAATGAACGATCTCGCGCGCGACCGGATGCCTGCCGATCTTCCAGTCCCGCAGATGGTCCAGCCGCATTGGTTCGGTGAACCGGCCTACAAGGCGACGGGATGGTATTTGCGGAACCTTCCGGTGCTTGAACCTACTGCGCCGCTCATGGAGCCAGAGCGCAACAGCGACGAATGGCGGCGCTGGAACCGTATTCACCGCATGCCACCAGGTCCGGAACGCGCCCGTCTGCGCAGCCGGTCCTTCCCGGGGATGATGCATGCGGCCGCGGCGCAGTGGAGCGCCGCGGCGCTGGCCGAGGTTTGACCATGGACGGCGGCCGCGCATATCCTCCGGACCTGAGCGATTTCTGGCGTGCCGCGATCCGATTCGCCGAGAAACATGGTGCCGACCTCGGCGCCGAGGAGAAGCCATGCGCCGCGCCGCCATCTACGCCAGATATTCCAGCGACCTGCAGAACGACCGATCAATCGAGGATCAGGTCGCACTCTGCCGCGCCTGGGCCGAGCGCGAAGGCTATACCGTCGCCGAGGTCTTTGCGGATCGTGCCAGATCCGGAACCACGATCCACGGACGTGCCGGCCTGCAAAGTCTCCTTCACGACGCCAAAGGCGGCGCCTTCGCAGCAATCATCACCGAATCTCTCGATCGTCTGAGCCGCGACACCGAAGACCTGTCCGGCCTCTACAAGCGGCTCCAGTTCGCGGGCGTCGATATCATGACCGTGCATGACGGTCAGGCTGACGCGCTACAGGTCGGCATCCGCGGGCTGCTCTCGACGCTCTTCATTGGCGACCTGAAGCACAAGACCCGTCGCGGCCTCTCGGGCGTGATCCGCGACGGGCGCCACGCCGGCGGGCGCGCCTATGGCTATCGAACGACGCCGGGCGAGCCTGGCGTGCTGAAGATCTTCGAGCCAGAGGCCGCGATCGTGCGCCGCATCTTCCGTGAATATCTCGCAGGAACCGTTCCGCGCATGATCGCGGCAGGGCTGAACGCGGATGGGATCGCCCCGCCGCGCGGCGAGAAATGGAACGCGAGCACGATCAACGGCAACAAGACCCGGGGCCACGGCATCCTGCAAAATCCGCTCTATATCGGGCGGATCGTGTGGAACAAGACGACGATGGTGCGCAACCCGGAAACCGGCAAGCGGGTGCCCCGCATGAACCCGGAAAGTGCATGGGAATATGCCGAGGCGCCGCAGCTCGCGCTGATCCCGGCCGATCAATGGCATCTCGCTCAGGACGAAAAGGCCCGCCGCTCGCATGAGTGCCAGAGGGGCGCACGCAAGCATAAGCGCCTGCTCTCAGGCCTGCTGCGCTGCGCCTGCTGCGGTGGCGGCATGACCATGCATGACCGGCGGGGCGAAGCGATTCGCATCCGATGCTCGACGTTCAAGGAAAGCGGAAGCTGCACCAACAGCAAGACCTACCGCCTCGATCTGATCGAACGCGCCGTGATCGACGGCCTGATCGACAAGCTCTCACGCCCGGAGCTTGTCGCCTCATACATTGAGGCAGCGCAGGAAGACCGACGCAGCGAAGCACGGGCCAGAGCCTCGGCCGAGCGAGCTGTCGCCAAGGCCAAGGCTGCCATCACGCGCCTGCAAAAGGCGCTGATCGACGGAAGGGTCGATGAGGATTTCTTCGATCGAGAGATCACCCCGCTGCGCGAGGATCTGCGCAGCGCCGAGGTGGCGCTGTCTGCTGCGCCAGATGCCCGCCTCGTGACCATGCACCCGGCCGCGCTCAGCCAGATGCGATCGGTGCTCGAGGTGCTGCGCATGCACCTGCCCAGCATCGACCCGGAGGAAGATCGCGAGATGTTCGACGCGCTGCGCAGCCTGATCGACCGTGTGGTGATCCACGATCGCGGCGACGGTCATACCGAGGCCGAGGTCATCGGCCGCATCTCTGCCCTTGTCGGCTCTGATGCCGGGGATAGTTGGGGGGGGACAATGGTGG
>JACXUS010000383.1 GCA_014763785.1 Sphingomonadales bacterium
GATCGAGGCGGTGGCGCCTGCCCCCGCGCCCCAGATCCAAAGGGGCGTGGGGGCAGGCGCCACCGCCTCGATCAGCCAGCCGTCCAGCAGCAGGGGCGGCACCTCGCCCCGGTCGCGCGCCCGCGCCAGCGCCCGGGTGACCGACAGCGGCTCGGGACCCGGCGCGCCCAGCGGCCGCGCATGCCAACCGGAGGCAAGCGCACCAATCTGCGCGGCGTCCATCGGCTCATAGGCCAGCGTCACCGCCCCGCCGCAGCATTGGCCCATCGCGGGCCCCAGTGCGATCCGCTCCAGCCGCGGGGTCTGCGTCGCCCGCGCCCGGGCGATCGCCTCGAATTCCAGCGCCCCGCCGCCAATCGTGCCCTCGGTCGCATCGGGCCACACGAGCATCGCCGCCCCCGCCTCGCGCGGGGTCGAGCCGCGGACCTCTGCCACCACGACGCGCACGAAGGGCCCGCGCGCCGCGGCCCGGGCCAGCGCCAGCGGGTCGAGGCTCATGCCTCCCCCCGCGCCCGATGCACCGCAGCCAGCACCGCCTCGGGTGTCGCGGGGGCCTGCAGGTCGGGCCAGTGCGGCCCACAGGCGGCACAGGCCGCGTTCAGCGCATGCAGCACCGAAATGCCGTGCATGAAGGGCGGCTCGCCCACGGCCTTCGAGCGGAAGATCGTCTCCTCGCGGTTCGGCTGATCCCAAAGCGCGACATTGAACACCCGCGGCCGGTCGGAACAGGCCGGGATCTTGTAGGTCGAGGGGGCATGGGTGGTCAGCCGCCCCTTGCCGTCCCAGACCAGCTCTTCGGTCGTCAGCCAGCCCGCGCCCTGCACATAGGCGCCCTCGACCTGCCCGATATCCAGCGCCGGGTTCAGCGAGGCCCCCGCATCATGCAGGATATCGGCGCGCAGGATGCGGTTCTCGCCGGTCAGAGTGTCGATCACCACCTCGCTCACCGCCGCGCCATAGGCGAAGTAAAGGAACGGCCGCCCCTGTCCCGCGATCCGGTCCCAGCGGATCTTCGGCGTGGCATAGAACCCGGTCGAGGACAGGCTGACCCGCGCGCCATAGGCCGCGCCCGCGGCTTCGGCAAAGGACCATTCGCGGCCCGCGGCCCGGACCTTGCCGCCCTCGAAGCCGACCTTGGCCGCGGCGCAGCCCTCGCGCGCGGCGATGAACCCGGCGATCCGGTCGCGGATCGTCTCGGCCGCGGCCTTGACCGCCATGCCGTTGAGATCCGCCCCCGAGGAGGCCGCCGTGGCCGAGGTATTGGGCACCTTCGACGTGTCGGTCGCGGTGATCCGCACGGCCTCGGTGTCGATGCCGAAGACCCGCGCCGCGACCTGACGGCATTTCTGATGCAGGCCCTGGCCCATCTCGGTGCCGCCGTGGTTGATCTGCACCGACCCGTCCGAATAGACATGCACCAGCGCGCCCGCCTGATTGAGATGGGTCAGCGTGAAGGAGATCCCGAATTTCACCGGGCTGATCGCAATCCCCCGCTTCAATGTTCGATGTGTGCTATTCCACGCGGCAATCTCGGCCTTGCGCGCGGCGATCCGGGTCGAGTCGACGCGGCTCATCTGGCCTGCGCCCACGCCGACGGTCGCGCCGTCCTTGACGTAGATGATCGCGTTCGACTTGACGTGTTTCGCGACTTTCCACGCAAACAGCAGGTCTTTGAGTTCCTGCTCGGAGGGCTGGCGCTCGGTCACGACCTTCAGGTCGTCGAGCGTGATCACGCCATTGTCCTTGTCCTGCACGAGGAAGCCACCCGCGACCTGACGGTAGGTGGTGATCGGCGCGGTGGTGTCGGGCAGGCCGCCGGTTTCCAGCAGGCGCACGTTTTTCTTCTTCGCGATGACTTCCTTCGCCGCCTCGTCCACGGCGGGCGCGATGATGACTTCCGAGAAGATCTTGGTGATCTCTTCGGCGGTGGCCGCGTCGAGGGTCTGGTTCAGTGCGATGATGCCGCCGAAGGCCGAGGTGCGGTCGCAGTCGAAGGCGCGCTTATAGGCCTCGATCACGGTCTCGCCGGTCGCCACGCCGCAGGGGTTGGCGTGTTTGATGATGGCGACGGCGGGCTTGTCGGTGCCGAATTCCGAGACGAGTTCAAACGCGGCATCGGTGTCGTTGATGTTGTTGTAGCTCAGTTCCTTGCC
>JACXUS010000384.1 GCA_014763785.1 Sphingomonadales bacterium
AAGCATACTTTCTGCACCAAGGCGCCCGAAGCCAAGCCCGGACAGTTGCGCCGAAAGAAAACCGTTCTGCACAGCCGACTTCTTCAGCGGCCTGCTAGGCGCTGCGCGTCACGGCCGGGGTGGGCGGCCCCGCCACGCGCCTCATGGGTCTGCGGCGGGGCGTCTGGCGGACGTCTGGTGGGGGGGCTCAGGGGATCTCGACCGCCACGGCCGTCGCCTCGCCGCCGCCGATGCACAGGCTCGCGATGCCGCGTTTGAGCCCGCGCGCCCGCAAGCCATGCACCAGCGTCACCAGAATCCGCGCCCCCGTTGCGCCGATCGGATGACCCAGCGCACAGGCGCCGCCGTGCACATTGAGCCGGTCGCGCGGGATGCCGATCTCCTGCGCCGCGGCCATGGCGACGACGGCAAAGGCCTCGTTGATCTCGAAGAGATCGACCTCGGCCGCACTCCAGCCGAGCTGATCCATCAGCTTGCCGATCGCCGGGATCGGCGCGGTGGTGAACCACGCCGGTTCCTGCGCATGGGTGGCATGGCCCAGAATGCGCGCCAGCACCGGCAGGCCCTGCGCCGCGGCTGTCGCCTCCGAGGCCAGCACCAGCGCCGCCGCGCCATCGGCATTGGCCGAGGAGCTGGCCGCGGTGATCGTGCCGCCCGCGCCAAAGGCGCTGCGCAGCGTCGGGATCTTGGCCGGGTCGATCTGCGGCGGGCGTTCGTCGCGCGCCACCACCACCTCGCCCGCGCGGGTCTTCAGCGTCAGCGCCACGCATTCGGCATCAAAAGCGCCGCCCGCCACGGCCGCCTGCGCGCGCTCGAGCGTTTCGATCGCATAGGCATCCTGAGCGGCGCGGTCGAAGCCATGGCGCGCCGCCGTCGCCTCGCCAAACTCGCCCATCGGGCGGCCGCGCTCATAGGCATCCTCGAGCCCGTCCTTCATCATGTGGTCAAGCATCTCGGTGCTGCCCGCCTTGCGCCCGCGCCGCATCTCGGCCACCAGAAAGGGCGCGCCCGACATCGCCTCCATGCCGCCCGCAACGACGATGCCCGCACTGCCCGCGCGGATCAGGTCGTGGCCGATCATCACCGCCTTCATCCCCGAGCCGCAGACCTTGTTGACCGTGGTGGCGCCGGTCGCATCGACCAGCCCCGCGGCGCGCGCGGCCTGCCGGGCGGGCGCCTGACCCAGCCCCGCGGGCAGCACGCAGCCCATCAGCACCTCGCTGACCTGATCGGGGCCAAGGCCGGCATCCGCCACCGCCGCGCGGATCGCGGCCGCGCCGAGCTCCGTGGACGAGAGCCCCGAGAGCGCCCCCATGAAGGCGCCAAGCGGGGTGCGGCGCGCGGCGCAGATGACGATGGGATCGGTGCTGCTCATGGGGTCCTCCGGGGTTTTGACACGTTTAGATTATGAGTGTAATCACCCCTGTCAATAATAAGATTATGACTGTAATTTAAGTGGCGGATGACAACAGGGGGAAAGCCATGCGGATGAGCCGGGCAGAGGCTGCGAAAAATCGCGCGCGGGTGGTGCAGGGCGCGGCCGGGGCGTTTCGCGCGCAGGGCTATGACGGGATCGGCATCGCCGGACTGATGCAGGGCGCGGGGCTGACCAATGGTGCCTTCTACAAGCAATTCGAGAGCAAAGAGGCCCTGATCGCCGAGGCCACCGCCACGGCGCTGGCGCAAAATGCCGAAAGCTGGCAGGCGGTGCTGGACGAGGCTGCGGCGGCGGGGGCCGACCCGCTGGCGGCGCTTTGCGACTGGTATCTGTCCGAGGCGCATCTGGCCCATCCCGAGAAGGGCTGCGCCTATGCGACGCTGGCCGCCGAGGCGCCGCGCCATGACGGCGCGCTGCGCGAGGTCTTCGAGGCGGGTCTGGCCCGGACGCTGGGCCAGATCGGCGCGCAGATCGGGGGTGCGGATGCGGCGGCACCCGGCGAGGCGGCCGAAGTTGCGGCGATGCGGCAGCTTTCCCGCATGGTCGGCGCGCTGATGCTGGCGCGCGCGGTGCGCGACCCGGCGCTGGCGCGGCGCTGGCTTGCGGCCAATCGCGCCCCCGAGGGGCCCCGCGGGGCTTGACCGCGCGGGCGGGCTCGGGCTAGGGCGCGCGCATGATGAGCGATCCGCACGATCAAGAGCCCCAAGGCCCCGCC
>JACXUS010000099.1 GCA_014763785.1 Sphingomonadales bacterium
GATCAGCGGATAGTCGCCGTAGAGCGCATCGAGGTAGCTGTAGTTCTGGTCGTTGCCCCACTGATGCGCGACCACCGCGTCCGCCTGCTGCCCCATGAACCCGACGACGTCGTGGCGCCCGAGGAAGCACGCGCGACGCTCGCGCATCAGATCGAGCGAACCGGCGAAGTGCAGCATCGTCGGATGGTCCTTCACGTGCAGCGCGTTCAGCACGTTCATCGCCTTCACGCTGCGCTTGTCGATCCGATAAGCCTCGTCGCAGATCAGCATCGGCACGTTGCACGCCTTCACGACCGAGATGTTCGGCTCGAAGATCGCGACCCGCAGCCCCTCCCCTTGCACGCGGTTCGCCTCGTACCCGAAGCGCACGCGATGTTCGGCGAGCGCGGCGATGCGCTGCTCGACGAAGCCGGGATGCCAGATGTACGGCACCTCGTGGACCGGGCAGCGGTACAGCGTGCGCATCATCGGGATGCTGAGCCGGTCCTTCGGGAGCAGCCAGACCTCGTCGCAGCGGTCGGGCCGCGTCGGCGCGACGGGCCGGCTGAATCTGCGCAACCACCGCAAGCTGGTGGTGATCGACGCCACCACGGCCTATCTGGGCAGCCGCAACCTTGCCGACCCCGAATTCCGCATAAAGTCGCGCTTCGCCCCCTGGATCGACGTGCTCGCCCGGATCGAGGGCGCGGATCTCGTGGCGCAGCATCAGCATATCTTTGCCACCGACTGGCTGACCCACACCGGCGAAGAGCTGGCCGCGCCAGCGCCCCCCGCCCCAACTATGGCGCCGGATGCCGCGACCTCGGTCGCTTTCGCCACCGGGCCCCTGCTTGATCATCGCGGCGTGCCCGATGTGTTTCTGGCGCTGATCGGCGCGGCGAACCACAGCCTGACGATCACCACCCCCTATTTCGTGCCGGGCGAGGCGATCGTCTCGGCGCTGCGCGCGGCCGCCATCCGGGGCGTCACTGTCCGCGTGATCCTGCCGCGCCACAATGACAGCCGCTTTGTCGCACTGGCCGCGCGCAGCTATTTCCCGACCCTGACCGAGGCGGGCGTCGAAATTCACGCCCATACCCCGGGCCTTTTGCATGCGAAAACGCTGCTCGCCGATGGCCGCGTCGCGCTGATCGGCTCGGCCAATCTCGACCGCCGCAGCTTCGAGCTGAACTATGAAAACGCGCTCTTGACCGAGGACCCGGCGCTGGCCGCGAGCCTTGCCACCCTGCACGATGTCTGGCTGGCGCAATCGCGCCGCATCGCGGCTGAGCGCGTCGCCCGCTGGCCCTGGCCGCGGCGGCTGATGGACAATCTGATCGCGATCCTTGCGCCCGTGCTGTGACCCTGAACCGATCCGTTCACAGTTGCGTCAATTCCGCTTGCCGCGGGAAGGAATGCCCCCCATCCTGCGTATCATCCCCGTGTGCCCGGCTTGAACCGGGCCGCGGTTACCCCCATATCCGGGGGCCGTTCACGGAGAAAGGACCAGATGTCGAGTTACGCCAACCTGCCAGCCCCCAGCCCCGAACAGGGTCTGAACCGCTATCTGCAGGAGATCCGCAAGTTTCCGCTTCTCGAACCCGAAGAGGAATACATGCTGGCCAAGGCCTGGGTCGACCATCAGGACCCGGAGGCCGCGCATCGGCTGGTGACCAGCCACCTGCGGCTCGCCGCGAAAATCGCCATGGGCTATCGCGGATATGGTCTGCCGCAGGCCGAGGTGATTTCCGAGGCGAACGTGGGCCTGATGCAGGCGGTGAAACGCTTCGACCCGGAAAAGGGCTTTCGGCTGGCGACCTATGCGATGTGGTGGATCCGCGCCGCGATTCAGGAATATATCCTGCGGTCCTGGTCGCTGGTAAAGCTCGGCACCACCTCGGCGCAAAAGAAGCTCTTCTTCAACCTGCGCAAGGCGAAATCGCGGATCGGTGCCTATGAGGATGGCGATCTGCGCCCCGAGAATGTCGCCAAGATCGCGCATGATCTGAATGTGACCGAGGAAGACGTGATCTCGATGAACCGCCGCCTTTCGGGGGGGGATGCCTCGCTGAATGCGCAGATCGGCTCGGCCGAGGGCGATGGCGCGACGCAGTGGCAGGACTGGCTTGAGGATGAGGATGCCGATCAGGCCGAGGCCTATGCCGAGGCCGATGAGCTCGACGCGCGCCGCGCGATGCTGGTCGCGGCGATGGATGTGCTGAACGAACGCGAACGCGATATCCTGATGCAGCGCCGCTTGCGCGATGAGCCGGTGACGCTCGAGGATCTTTCGGCGCAATATGACGTCTCGCGCGAGCGCATCCGCCAGATCGAGGTGCGCGCCTTCGAGAAGCTGCAGGAACGGATGCGGGTGCTGGCCCGCGACAAAGGCATGGCGATCCCGCGCTGAGGCGGGCCGCCCCGACACGCGACCCAACAGCGGAGCCCACTCATGCAGCCCCCGTTCCGGCAGCCCCCGTTCCGGCAGCCCA
Source organism: Sphingomonadales bacterium (assembly GCA_014763785.1). Classification (GTDB taxonomy): domain Bacteria; phylum Pseudomonadota; class Alphaproteobacteria; order Rhodobacterales; family Rhodobacteraceae; genus Rhodobacter. The sequence continues at coordinate 2,472 of JACXUS010000099.1, forward strand.
TGTGCTTCGGCATTCTCGGCGCGTCGAACTTCGCGCTCAAACGCATGGCGCCGGCGATGCAGGCCGCGCGCGGCGTGCAGCTGGTGGCGCTGGCAACCGCAAGCCCCGACAAGGCCGCGCCCTTCGCCGATCTGGCCCCGGGGCTGCGGGTGCATGGCAGCTACGATGACCTGCTCGCCGATCCGGCGATCGAGGCGGTCTATATCCCGCTGCCCAACCACTTGCATGTCGACTGGTCGATCCGGGCGCTGGAGGCCGGGAAACATGTGCTGTGCGAAAAGCCGCTGGCGCTGCAGGCCAGCGAGATCGACCCGCTGATCGCCGCGCGCGACCGCACGGGGCGCTTCGCGGCCGAGGCCTATATGATCGTGCACCACCCGCAATGGCATCAGGTCCGCAACTGGCTCGACGAGGGCGCAATCGGCCGCCTGCGCCATGCCGATACGGTCTTCACCTTCCACAATCCTGACCCCGGCAATATCCGCAACCGCCCCGAGGGCGGCGGCTCGATCCCCGATATCGGGCCCTATGCCTATTCCTCGATCCGCTTTGCCGCCCGCGCCGAACCCGTCGCGCTGCGCAGCACGATCCGGCGCGAGGACGGGCTCGAGGTCTTCGCGCAGGTCACGGGCGAGATGGAGGGGCCGCAGGGCCGCTTCAGCTTTGGCGCGATGACCTCGATCCGGCTGCATGACCGGCAAGAGGCCTGCTTTCAGGGCGAGAGCGGCCTGATCCGCGTCCAGGCCCCCTTTGCCGCCAATGTCGGCGGCGAGGCGGTGGTGACGCTGATCCGCAAGGGCGCCTCCGAAACCGTGCTGCGCTGGCCCGGGCTCAACCAATATGTCCTGCAGCTCGAGGCTTTCGTGGCCCATGTTCGCGACGGCGCGCCCTATCCCTGGACGCTGGAAGATGCGCGCAAGGCGCAGGAGATGATCGACCGGGTGCGCGCGGCGGAAATCACCGATTAGGGGCCCTGCCCCTCTGCGCCTGCGGCGCATTCACCCCGGGATATTTGAACACTGTTGAGGAGCAGGCGCACCTCCTGCCCCTCAACAGTGCCGAAATATCCCGGGGGGAGTCCGAAGGACGGGGGGCAGCGCCCCCCTGCCCGGCCCGCACAATGCGCTCAGGCCAGTTTGGCGATCCGGTCTTCGAGCACGTCGAAGGGCACGCCGGGGTCATCCTTGGCGCAGCGGATCACCAGCGAGGTCTTGACGCTGGCCACATTCTCGGCCGGCGTCAGCTCGCCCATCAGGAAGTTCTGGAAGGTCGACAGATCGGGCGCGGTGCATTTCAGCACGAAGTCGATCTCGCCGTTCAGCATGTGACATTCGCGCACCAGGGGCCAGGACCGGCAGCGCGCCTCGAAGGCGCTGAGATCCGCCTCGGCCTGACTTTGCAGGCGGACCATGGCGAAGACCTGCACCTCGAATCCCAGTTCGCGCGGGTTCACATCGGCATGATAGCCGCGGATATAGCCCGCCTCTTCCAGCGTGCGTACCCGGCGCAGACAGGGCGGCGCGGAGATCCCCACGCGCTTGGCCAGCTCGACGTTGGTCATCCGACCGTCGGCCTGAAGCTCGGCCAGAATCTTCCGATCGATCTCGTCAAGCTTCGTGCTGGCCATGCTACCCTCCGCAATTGCCGCGAAACTTACTCGCGCGCGGCGACAGGCGCAATATTATTTCGCGCGAGGCAAGACAAGAGCAATTCCCCCACGGGACGCCGCGCCGCTGCAGCCGCCCGCTGACAGCGGGGCTTTTCCCGGCCTGCCCCCGCCCCTATATGTCGGAGCCAAAGCGAAGCGAGAGAGGTGTGCAATGGCCGAGACGAAGAAAACCAAGGTGCTGATCATCGGCTCGGGGCCTGCGGGTTACACTGCGGCGGTCTATTCGGCGCGCGCCATGCTGGAGCCGGTGCTGGTGCAGGGTTTGCAGCCGGGCGGGCAGCTGACGATCACGACCGAGGTCGAGAACTGGCCGGGCCATACGCAGGTGCAGGGCCCCGATCTGATGGTGCAGATGGAAGAGCATGCCCGCGCGATGGGCGCCGAGATCGTCGGCGATTACATCACCTCGGTCGATCTCTCGGCGCGGCCCTTCGTGGCGCTGGGCGATTCGGGCACGCGCTACGAGGCGGATGCGCTGATCCTTGCCACCGGGGCGCAGGCGCGCTGGCTTGGCCTGCCGTCCGAGGAAAAGTTCAAGGGCTTCGGCGTTTCGGCCTGCGCGACCTGCGACGGGTTCTTCTATCGCGGGAAAGAGGTCGTGGTGATCGGCGGCGGCAATACGGCGGTGGAAGAGGCTCTGTTCCTGACCAATTTCGCCTCGAAGGTCACCGTGGTGCACCGCCGCGACAGCTTCCGCGCCGAGAAGATCATGCAGGACCGGCTGTTCAAGAACCCGAAAATCGAGGTGGTCTGGAACGTCACGGTGGAAGAAATCCTCGGCACCGAGGGGCCGCTGGGCGTGACAGGCGTGCGCGTCAAGAATGTGCAGTCGGGCGATGAGCGCGTGATCCCCTGCGACGGGTTCTTCGTGGCGATCGGGCATGCGCCGGCTTCCGAGCTGGTCAAGGATCAGCTCGAGCTGCATCACGGCGGCTATGTCAAGGTCGAGCCGGGCACCACGCGGACCTCGGTCGCGGGGGTCTTTGCCGCGGGCGATCTGACCGATCATGTCTATCGTCAGGCGGTGACCTCGGCGGGGATGGGCTGCATGGCCGCGCTCGATGCCGAGCGCTGGCTCGCCGAGCAGGACTGAGCGGCGGCGGCGGTCGGGCCAACGCGGGCCGGACCGCCAGACCGCACCGCGCGCGCTGTCCGGAAATTCGATCCAGTTTTGCGTTGATCACAGGACTGTTGACCCTCGGGCGCGCAAATTTTCGCCGTGGCGGCCTTTTCGGGCCGTTTTCAGGCCCAGACTTCTTGAAACGATCACATTTTCCGCGCTAAGCCCGCCGCAACTGGGCCCCATGCCCTCGGTTCACACAAGGTTTCAGAGATGTCCCTTCCCAATCTCGCTCCGGTCCCGGAACTCTATGTTTCTCACGAATCCGCCCAGAAGCTGAAGGTCGAGGCCGGCAATCTCGTGTCCTGGGACCTGACGCCGCGCCAGATCTGCGATCTGGAGCTGTTGATGAACGGCGGTTTCAACCCGCTCAAGGGCTTCCTGTCCGAGGCCGATTATGACGGCGTGGTCGAGAACATGCGGCTGGCCGATGGCAGCCTGTGGCCGATGCCGATCACCCTCGACGTCAGCGAGAAATTCGCCGAAGGCATCGCGCCGGGCACCGATATCGCGCTGCGCGATCAGGAAGGCGTGATCCTTGCGATCCTGTCGGTCACCGACAAATGGGTGCCGAACAAGGCGCGCGAGGCCGAGAAGGTGTTTGGCGCCGACGATCTGGCGCATCCGGCGGTGAACTATCTGCACAATACCGCCGGGCCGGTTTACCTCGGCGGCCCGATCACCGGCATCCAGCAGCCGGTGCACTATGATTTCAAGGCCCGCCGCGACACCCCGAACGAGCTGCGCGCCTATTTCCGCAAGCTCGGCTGGCGCAAGATCGTGGCCTTCCAGACCCGCAACCCGCTGCACCGCGCGCATCAGGAGCTGACCTTCCGCGCCGCGCGCGAGGCCGAGGCCAACCTGCTGATCCATCCGGTCGTCGGCATGACCAAACCGGGCGATGTGGACCACTTCACCCGCGTGCGCTGCTATGAGGCGGTGCTGGACAAATATCCGTCCTCGACCACGACCATGTCGCTGCTGAACCTCGCGATGCGCATGGCGGGCCCGCGCGAGGCGGTCTGGCACGGGCTGATCCGCGCCAACCACGGCGTGACCCATTTCATCGTCGGCCGCGACCATGCGGGCCCCGGCAAGAACAGCCAGGGCAAGGATTTCTACGGCCCCTACGATGCGCAGGAGCTGTTCAAGCAATACGAATCCGAAATCGGCGTGACCATGGTCGACTTCAAGCACATGGTCTATGTGCAGGAGAAGGCGAGCTATTATCCTGCGAACGAGGTGCCCGAGGGTGGCACCGTGCTGGATATCTCGGGCACCGAGCTGCGCCGCCGTCTGCGTGAAGGCCTCGATATCCCCGAGTGGTTCAGCTTCCCCGAAGTGGTGACCGAGCTGCGCCGCACCTCGCCGCCGCGCGCCAAGCAGGGCTTCACCGTCTTCTTCACCGGGCTGTCGGGCTCGGGCAAGTCGACGATTGCCAATGCTTTGATGGTCAAGCTGATGGAGATGGGCGGGCGTCCGGTGACGCTGCTCGATGGCGATGTGGTGCGCAAGCATCTGTCCTCGGAGCTGGGGTTCTCGAAAGAGCACCGCGATATCAACATCAAGCGGATCGGCTATGTCGCCTCGGAGATCACCAAGAACGGTGGCATCGCGATCTGTGCGCCGATCGCGCCCTATACCGCGACCCGCCGCGCGGTGCGCGAGATGATCGAGGCCTATGGCGCCTTCGTCGAGGTCCATGTGGCGACCCCGATCGAGGAATGCGAGGCGCGCGACCGCAAGGGGCTCTACAAACTGGCTCGCGAGGGCAAGATCAAGGAATTCACCGGGATTTCCGACCCCTATGAAGCGCCCGAAACGCCCGAGCTGCGCGTGGATACGACCGGCGTCGATGTCGATCACTGCGCGCATCAGGTGATCCTGAAGCTCGAATCGATGGGTCTGATCAAGGCCTGATCGGGTCTTGTGAGCGAATTGGGGCGCCCCGGTCATTTGGCCGGGGCGTTTTCCTTTGCCTGGGGGGTGCCGGTGGTCAGGGCAGACGGGGGGCTGTCTGCCCCCCGGGGCGCAAGCGCCCTCCCCCGAGGATATTTCCGGCAAGATGAAAGGGATCAGGGCTGCGGAGTTTCGCCGCGGAGCACCTGCGCATAGGCGGGGCGGTCGATATTGGCGCCCGAGAGGATCAGCCCGACCTTGCGGCCCTTGAGGTCGTCGCGCTCTTGCAGGGCAAGCGCGAGGCCCGCGGCGCCCGCGCCCTCGGCCAGGTTATGGGTCGCGCGGTAGTAGAGCCGCATCGCCGCGGCGATCTCGTCGTCGTGGACCGCGCCGATGTGATGCGCGCCGGGGCCATAGATCGCCAGCGCCTCGGGCACCGGCACCCGCACCGCCACGCCATCGGCGAAGGTGCGCGCGGTGTCGGTGGGCACGACATGGCCCGCCGCGACCGAGCGGCGCGCGCCATCCGCACCGGTCGAAACGACGCCCACGACCTCGGTTTTCAGCCCCAGCGCATCGCGCGCCGCGATCACCCCGCAGATGCCCGAGCCGCAACCGATCGGCACATAGACCCGGTCGAGATCGGGATGGGCGCGGAAGAGCTCGAGCCCATAGGTCGCGACGCCGCGCACCAGTTCGCGGTGGAAGGGCGGCACCGGAAAGAGCGGCTCGGACTGGGCCAGCCGCATCGCCTCTTCGCGCGCCTCGTCGAAATCGGCGCCATGTTCGATCAGCTCGGCGCCATAGGCCCGCATCGCGGCGTTCTTCTCGACCGAATTGCCATGCGGCACGACGATTTTCGCCCGCAGCCCAGCGCGGTGGCGGCGCGCGCCTGGGATTGGCCGTGATTGCCGCGGGTGGCGGTGATCACGCCCTGCATCTCGGGGTGGGTGCGGATGAGCCAGTGCAGGAAGGTCACGCCGCCGCGCACCTTGAAGGCGCCGGTGGGGGCGTGGTTCTCATGTTTGACGATGACCTGCCCCGCGCCGAGTGCCTCGGCCAGCAAGGGCCAGTCGAGCGCCGGGGTGGGCGGCACATGGGCATGGACGAGGGCCGCGGCCTCGGTCAGTTCGGCTTCGGTGAAGAGCATTCTGGGCCTCCTTGCCGGGCGAGACTGGCAAGAAAAAAGGGCGGCGCAAAGCCGCCCTTTGTCCGGGTCACAATCGGGGCGCGCGTCAGTGGACGTTGACCGCGGCCATGTCATTGTCGCGGGCCAGCGCGAAGGCCATCCAGCGATCCTTGACCAAGGCGATACGCTCGCCATTCGCGTCATGCAGCGCATAGATGCGCTTGAGGCCCGCGGCCTGGCTCTGCACCTCGGCGGGCAGATCGGCCACCTCCACCGGGCGGACATAGACGATCTTGCCGGCCCCGTCCTCGCGTGCCCCGTCGTTGCGCGCATCGAAATCGTATTTCACATCCATCGGAACCTCCCTCAGCTGCGGCGGATCGGGATCGTCTGCACCACGGGTTCGGGTTGCGCCCGGCGCAGATCGACATGCAGAAGACCGTTTTCCAAGGCGGCGCCCGCCACCTCGACACCATCGGCCAGCACGAAGCTGCGCTGGAAGGCGCGGGCGGCAATGCCGCGATGCAGGAAGATCCGCTCGGTGCCCTCATCAGCCTGACGGCCGCGGATCACCAGCGCGCGATCCTCCATGGTGATCGCCAGATCATCCTCGGCGAAGCCCGCAACGGCCAGCGTGATGCGGAAGGCATCGGGGGCAGATTGTTCGATATTATAGGGCGGATAGGCATCGGAGCCGGATTTCGCGGTCCGCTCCACCAGCCGCTCGAGCTGGTCGAAGCCCAGAAGATAGGGGTGCGCCCCAAAGCTCAGTTTCGTCATCGTCATGCCCTTCGATCAAGCGACATCCTCGGGCCCCGGGTGCGGCGGCCCTGTAACGCATCATATGGGAAGGCCGGGGGGGCACCGCAAGGGGGATGCGCCCGCGCAGGGTTAACCTATTGCCACAAGTTTCGCGAATTTTCCCGCCGCAAGGCGCGGAGATTGCTATATTAATACTTACCCACCCGAGTCGCGTCCCGCACCGGGCAGGCGGCGCCGGGTGGCGCCAGAGGACGACGGATGCAAGACATGAACGCCCATATCGAGATGAGTCACGATGAGGTGCTGCGGGTGAAGCTCGAGGTGCTGAAGCGCGAGCATCGCGATCTTGACGAGGCGATTCTGGCGCTGACCCAGTCGGGCCATGCCGATCAGCTGCGGCTGGTGCGGCTGAAGAAGCAAAAGCTGGCGCTGAAGGATCAGATCACCCGGATCGAGGATCAGCTGACCCCCGACATCATCGCCTGAGCGCCCCCCTGCCCC
>JACXUS010000100.1 GCA_014763785.1 Sphingomonadales bacterium
GACCCCGCCGACCTGCCCGCCCTTTTCACCGGAACCCCTTGAATGCCCCATAGCTACATCACCGATGGCGCCGAAATCTATCGCCAGTCCTTCGCGACGATCCGCGCCGAGGCCGATCTTGCGCGCTTCACCCCCGAAGAGGAAATCGTCGCCGTGCGGATGATCCATGCCGCCGGGATGGTCGGGCTGGAGGCCGATGTGGTCTTCACCCCCGGCATGGCTGAGGCGGCGCGCGCGGCGCTCGAGGCGGGCGCCCCGATCCTGTGCGATGCGCGCATGGTCAGCGAGGGGATCACCCGCGCGCGCCTGCCCGCGGAGAATGCCGTGATCTGCACCCTGCACGCGCCCGAGGTTCGCGATCTGGCCGCGGCCATGGGCAACACCCGCAGCGCGGCGGCGCTGGAACTGTGGCGGCCGCATCTGGCAGGCGCGGTGGTGGCGATCGGCAATGCGCCGACCGCGCTCTTTCATCTGCTGAACATGCTCGAGGACCCCGAGTGCCCGCGGCCTGCGGCGATCATCGGCTGTCCGGTGGGCTTCATCGGTGCGGCGGAATCGAAAGCGGCGCTGATGGCGGCGCCGCCTTGCCCGGCGATGGCGGTGCGCGGGCGGCTCGGTGGCTCGGCGATCACAGTTGCGGCGGTGAACGCCCTTGCGAGCCGGGTGGAGTGAGCATGGGCCGTATCATCTGCGCCGGTCTCGGGCCGGGCGACCCCGATCTGATGAGCCGCAAGGCCGACCGCGCGATCCGCGGCGCGGGCCATGTCGCCTATTTCCGCAAGGCCGGCCGCCCCGGTCAGGCCCGCCGCATCGTCGAGGGCATGTTGCGCCCCGAGGCGGTCGAACTGGCGATGGAATACCCCGTCACGACCGAGCTGCCCTTCGACAGCCCGGACTATATCGCGGCGCTCTCGGCCTTTTATGACGATTGGGCCGAGCGGCTCGCCACGCTGGCCGAAACGCAGGAGATCGTCGTGCTCTGCGAGGGCGATCCCTTCCTCTATGGCTCCTTCATGCATCTCTATACCCGCCTGCAGGGCCGTGCCGAGATCGAGGTGATCCCCGGCATTCCCGGCATGGTAGGCTGCTGGAACGTGACCGGCCAGCCGGTGACCTGGGGCGATGATGTGCTCAGCGTGTTGATGGGCACCCTGCCCGAGGAGGACCTCGTGCGCCACGCCAGCGCCGCCGATGCGCTGGTGATCATGAAAACCGGGCGCAACCTGCCCAAGGTGCGCCGGGCGCTGGCCCGTGCCGGGCGCCTCGAGGCCGCATGGCTCGTCGAGCGCGGCACGATGCCGGGCGAGCGGATCGCGCGGCTGGCCGAGGTCGATGGCGCCGATTGCCCCTATTTCGCGATCGTCATCGTGCATGGCCACGGCCGCCGCCCGGAGATGGTGGAATGAGCGGTTCTCTGATCGTGGCGGGGCTCGGCCCCGGGGCCGAGGCGATGATCACCCCCGAGGTCGCGCAGACGCTCGCCGAGGCCACCGATGTTCTGGGCTATATCCCCTATGTCGCGCGGGTGGCGCCGCGGCCGGGGCTGCGGCTGCATCCCTCGGACAACCGCGAGGAGCTGGACCGCGCGGCGCAGGCGCTGGAATTGGCCGCCGCCGGGGGGCGGGTGGTCGTGGTCTCCTCGGGCGATCCGGGGGTGTTCGCGATGGCCTCGGCCCTGTTCGAGGCCTTGGAGGCGCGGCCGGAGCTGATCGGCCTCGATATCCGCATCCTGCCCGGGATCACCGCGATGCTGGCCGCCGCCGCCGCCGCCGGGGCGCCCTTGGGTCATGATTTCTGCTGCCTCAACCTCAGCGACAATCTCAAACCCTGGGCGGTGATCGAGCGCCGCTTGCGGCTGGCGGCCGAGGCCGATCTGGCGATGGCGTTCTATAACCCGCGCTCGGCCGCGCGCCCCGAGGGGTTCGCCCGCGCGCTTGCGGTCCTGCGCGAGACCTGCGCGCCGGGGCGGCTGATCACCTTCGCCCGCGCCGTCTCGACCCCCGATCAGCGGCTCCGCACCGTGACACTGGCCGAGGCAACGCCCGAGATGGCCGATATGCGCACCGTGGTCATCGTCGGCAACAGCCAGACCCGGCGGCTGGGCGATTGGGTCTATACCCCGCGGTTCTATCCGGCGGGGACGCTCTGATGCAGCCAGCCCATCACCTCGGCCACACTGCCGGCGCAGGGGCGCGCGGGGATGGCGGGCCGGTCGATCATGATCACCGGCAGGCCCAGAACCCGCGCCGCCGCGATCTTGGCCGAGGCGCCACTGCCGCCCGCGTTCTTCGACACGACGATTTCGGTGCCCACCCGCCGCATCAGCGCCAGATCGCCCTCCAGCGTGAAGGGGCCGCGGTCGATGACCACCTCGGCGCCGGGCAGGGGCGGCGCCTCGGGCGGATCGACGAGCCGCAAAAGATAATGATGCGCCGCCGCGGCAAAGGGGGTCAGGTTCTGCCGCCCGATGGCCAGAAACACCCGGCGAGGGGCTTCGGGCAGCGCGGCCACCGCCGCCGCCACATCAGGCACGCGGGTCCAGCGATCGCCGGGCTCGGGCACCCAGGCGGGGCGTTCAAGTGCCATCAGCGGCACACCAGCCGCCTCGCAGGCCGCCACGGCATGGGCGCTCATCTGCGCGGCGAAGGGGTGGGTTGCGTCGATCACCGCGCGGATGCCCTCGGCCCGCAGATAGGCGACGAGCCCCGCCACCCCGCCAAAACCGCCGATCCGCATCGGCAGGGGGGCTGCCACCGGGGCCGCCGTGCGCCCGGCATAGGAATAGACCGCCTCGACCCCGGCCGCGGCCAGCGCCTGCGCCATCCGCGCGGCCTCAAGGGTTCCCCCCAGCAAAAGGACATGCGGCATGGCTGAACCCTGGCTGTCGATCATCGGTCTGGGCGAAGATGGCCTGCCGGGCCTGTCCGATGCAAGCCGTCAGGCGCTGGCCGATGCCGAGGTGATCTTCGGCGGGCCGCGGCATCTGGATCTGGTGGCGGCGGGGGCGCGCGGGCGGACGTGGCCCGTGCCCTTCGATCTGGCGCCGGTGCTGGCGCTGCGCGGACGGCGGGTTGCGGTGCTGGCCTCGGGCGATCCGTTCTGGTTCGGCGCGGGGGGCAGCCTGTCGGCGGCGCTCGCGCCAGACGAATGGCGGGCCTTTCCGGTGGCGGGGGTGTTTTCGCTGGCCGCGGCGCGGCTTGGCTGGCGGCTGGAGGGGGTGACCTGCCTTGGCCTGCATGCCGCGCCCTTCGCCCGGCTGGTGCCACATCTGGCGCCCGGGGCGCAGCTGATCTGCACGCTCCGCGATGGCGCGGCGGTGCGGGCGCTGGCCGATTGGCTGGTGGCGCAGGGCTGGGGCGCGAGCCGGGTCACCGTGCTCGAGGCTTTGGGCGGCCCGCGCGAGCGGCGGCGCGAGGTCCGCGCCGCGGCGCTGGGGTTCAGCGATATCGCCGTGCCCGTGGCCGTGGCGATCGAGCCCGCCGGGGGTATCGCCCTGCCGCGCAGCCCCGGCCTGCCCGAGGACCGCTTCGCCCATGACGGGCAGATCACCAAAGCGCCGATCCGGGCCCTGACGCTGGCGGCGCTGGCACCGCGGCCGGGCGCGCGGCTTTGGGATCTTGGCGCGGGATCAGGGTCGATTTCGGTCGAATGGGCGCTGGCGGGCGGGCGGGCCGAGGCGGTCGAGCGGCACGACGGCAGGCTTGCGAATATCCGCGCCAATGTGGCGGCTTTCGGCCTTGACCATCGGATCGCGGTGCATGCCGGCGCTGCGCGCGATCTGCTGTCCGCGCTGCCCGCGCCCGATGCGATCTTCGTGGGCGGCGGCTTCGATCAGGCGTTGTTCGACGCCCTGCCCCGCACCGCGCGGCTGGTCGTCAATTCGGTCACGCTGGAAACCGAGTCGCTGCTCACTGCGCTGCACGCGCGCCACGGCGGCGATCTGATGCGGATCGACATTGCCCGGGCCGAGCCGCTGGGCGGCCTGCGCGGCTGGCAGCCCACGCGCCCGGTGGTGCAATGGAGTCTGCCATGCGGGTGATCGGTCTGGGGCTCAACGCGAGCGCGGATCGCGCGGCGGTGCAGGCGGCGCTGGCGGCGGCGGGTCCTGCGGATCTGCTGGCGGTGCTGGCTGCGCGGGCGGATCACCCCGCGCTTGAGGCGCCCGGCCTGCCCCTGATGGCGCTGCCCGAGGCGGCACTGGCAGGCATCGCCACGCCAACGCAATCGCCCCGGATCATGGCGCGGTTTGGCTGCGGCTCGGTCGCCGAGGCCTGCGCCATAATCGCCTCGGGCGGAGGAATAACCCATATGCGCCAGACCCTTGGCGCCGTGACATGGGCCGTGGCCGAAGGGCCGGGCCCGCAGAAAGGATCAGCCGGATGACGGTTCATTTCATCGGTGCGGGCCCCGGGGCGCCCGATCTGCTGACGCTGCGCGGGCGCGATCTGATCGCGGCCTCGCCCGTCTGCCTCTATGCCGGGTCGCTGGTGCCCGAGGGGGTGCTGGCGCATTGCCCGCCCGGCTGCCGGATCGTGAATACCGCGCCGCTGAGCCTTGATCAGATCATCGCCGAGATCGCCGCGGCCCATGCGGCGGGCCATGATGTCGCGCGGCTGCATTCGGGCGATCTGTCGGTCTGGTCGGCGATGGGCGAGCAGCTGCGGCGGCTGCGCGCGCTTGGCATTCCCTATGATGTGACGCCGGGCGTGCCCGCCTTTGCCGCCGCGGCCGCCGCACTCGGGGCCGAGCTGACGCTGCCGGGTGTGGCACAATCGGTGGTGCTGACCCGCACCTCGGGGCGGGCAAGCGCCATGCCCCCCGCCGAGACGCTGGAGAATTTTGGCCGCAGCGGTGCGGTGCTGGCGGTGCATCTGTCGATCCATGTGCTCGACCGGGTGATCGCCGAGCTGACCCCGCAGTATGGGCCCGACTGCCCGGTCGCGGTGGTCTGGCGCGCCAGCTGGCCCGATCAGCGGATCCTGCGCGCGACGCTGGCCACCCTTGCCCCGGCGATCGGCGCCGAAATGGAGCGCACCGCGCTGATCCTTGTCGGGCCCTCGCTCGGCGCCGAGGAGTTCGAGGAAAGCAGGCTCTATTCTGGCGATTATGACCGCCGCTATCGCCCCGTGGGCACCCATCCGCGCTTCCCGGAGGGGCAATGACCGCGCTGCCGCCCGGGCTGATGATCGCGGCGCCCGCCTCGGGGACCGGCAAGACCACGGTCATGCTGGGGCTTTCGCGCGCGCTGGCCGAGGATGGGCTGGCGGTGCAGCCGTTCAAGAGCGGGCCGGATTACATCGACCCGGCCTTTCACCGCGCGGCGGCGGGGCGCGCGTCGTTCAACCTTGACAGTTGGGCGATGGGGACAGACCGGATCGCCGCCCTGGCGCAGGCGGAAGGGGCCGATCTGGTGATCGCCGAGGGGGCGATGGGCCTGTTTGACGGAGTGGCCGCGCCGGGAGAGTGCGGCAGCGGGGCCAGCGCCGATATCGCCGCGCGGATGGGCTGGCCGGTGCTGGCGGTGATCGACTGTTCGGGACAGGCGCAGACGGCGGCGGCGGTAGCGCTTGGCCTTGCGCGCTATCGCGCCGATGTGACGCTGGCCGGAGTGATCCTGAACCGGATCGCCTCGCCCCGCCACGAGGCGCTGGTGCGCGCGGGGTTTGCCGGCGCGGGCATCCCCGTGCTGGGCGCGCTGCCGCGCCGGGCCGGGATCGCCCTGCCCGAGCGGCATCTTGGCCTCATGCAGGCTGAGGAGTTGCCCCGCCTGCGCGACATCCTCGCCGAAGCCGGGGCTTTCGTCGGGGCGCATTGCGACCTTGCCGCGATCCGTGCGCTGGCGGGTGGATCGGCTGTGCAGGCCGCCTGCCCCCCCGTGCCGCCGCCCGGAGAGCGCATCGCGCTGGCCCGCGATGCGGCGTTTTCCTTCGTCTATCCGCATCTTCTGGCCGACTGGCGGGCGGGCGGGGCAACGATCCTGCCGTTTTCTCCGCTGAAGGATGAGGCCCCGGACCCCACGGCCACCGTCTGCTGGCTGCCCGGCGGCTACCCCGAGTTGCACGCGCCCCGGTTGGCCGCGGCCGAGCGGTTCCGCGAGGGGTTGGCCGGGTTTGCCCGCACCCGCCCGGTGCATGGCGAGTGCGGCGGCTACATGGCCCTCGGGGCGGGCCTGGTGGCGGCGGATGGCACGCGGCACCGGATGGCGGGCCTTTTGGGGCTGGAGACCAGCTTTGCGCAGCGGCGGATGCATCTGGGCTATCGGTTGGCGCGGCCCCTGCGTGCCCTGCCGGGGTTTGCCGCCCAAACCTCCCTGCGCGGGCACGAGTTTCACTATGCCACCATCCTGTCTCAACCCGACGCACCGCTGGCCGATGTGGTTGACGCGACGGGGGCGACGGTTGCCGAAACCGGATCGTTCCGGGCGACGGCGGGAGCCACGGTCAGCGGCACCTTCTTTCACCTGATCGCCCCCGCCGAGACAGGGTCTGCGACATGACCGGCTTTGTCTCTTTTGTGTCCTCCGGCCCCGGCGACCCCGATCTCTTGACGGTGAAAGCCGTGCGGCGGCTGGCCGAGGCGGATGTGGTGCTGTTTGACGACCTGTCGGCGGGCCCGATCCTTGCCCAGTGCAAACCGGGGGCCGACCTGATTGCGGTGGGCAAACGCGCGGGCCGCCCTTCGCCAAACCAAGACCATGTCAGCCGCCTGCTGGTCGATCACGCGCTGACCGGCGCGCGGGTGGTGCGGCTGAAATCCGGCGATGCCGGTCTGTTCGGGCGGCTGGAGGAAGAGATCGTGGCGCTGCACCAGGCAGGGATCGGGTTTGAGATCATCCCCGGCGTGACCTCGGCCTGCGCGGCGGCGGCGGCGGCGGGCATCCCGCTGACCCGCCGCCTGACCGCGCGGCGGGTTCAGTTCATCACCGGGGCCGACACCACGGGCGATCTGCCCTCCGATCTGAACTGGGCCGCTCTGGCCGACCCGCTGGCGACGACCGTCGTCTTCATGGGCAAGCGCACCTTCCCCCTTCTGGCGGCGGGGCTGGTCGCGCATGGCCTGCCCGCCGACACGCCGGCGCTGCTGGCCGAGGCGGTTGGCCACCCCGACCAGACCCTGCACCGCGCGACCCTGGGCACCCTCGCATTGCGCCTGGCTGAAAGCCGCAGCCAACAGCCAGCCCTGATCCTGCTGGGGCCACTGGCAGAGGGGCGGGGCTGATTTCGGTGCAGAAGGGTCGCATTTTCGCTTGCATGCCGCCGCGGATGGGGCGAAAGTTGCACGGGCAAGGTGCCCCAAGGCCGAAAAGGCCACGGGGCTTAAAAGGGAATGGGGAAGGGCAGACCAAATTGCGGTGCCCCTGCCCCAGCCGCCCCCGCGACTGTCAGCGGAGAGCGAGCTTTCACATGCCACTGGTCCGGTTCTGGGCTGGGAAGGCGAAAGGCCGCATCGACCCGCCAGCCAGGAGACCGGCCTTGTGACCCAGAAACCCAGACGCCGTCGGGTGTGACGGCAGGAGAACAAACATGCATATCGAACCAGGTGTCGTGGACGCCGCCAAAATCGGCCTTAGCTATGCCACCGCCGCTGGCGCGGGCGCAGTCGGCCTGTATCATGCCGCGCAGGCGTTGAAGGAGCGCGGCGCGCTGTCGCTTGTTGCGCGCAGCCTCACGGCCGCCACGCTGACCTTCGTGTTTTTTGAAGTGCTGCCGCATTTCCCGGTCGGCGTGTCGGAAGTGCACCTCATCCTTGGCTCGACGCTGTTTCTGATCCTGGGGGCTGGGCCGGCGGCGATTGGTCTTGCGCTGGGGTTGCTGGTGCAGGGTCTTTTCTTTGCCCCCTTCGACCTGCCGCAATACGGCATGAACGTGACCACGCTCTTGGTGCCGATGTTCGTGATGATGGAAGTCGCCAAGCGGACGATTGCGCAAGGCACGGCCTATGTCGATCTGGCCTATGCCCAGGTGCTGCGGCTGTCGCTGGTCTACCAGGGCGGCATCGTCGCCTGGGTCGCCTTCTGGGCGATCTATGGTCAGGGGTTCGGCAACCTCGCCGGAATCGCGTCCTTCGGTGCGGCCTACATGAGCGTGGTGCTGCTGGAGCCGCTGGTTGATCTTGCGGTGCTGGCGTTGGCCAAAACCCTGCGCGGCAAGGTTCCGGCGGCGCTGGTGACCGACCGGCTTTACGCCGCCTGAAGCCGGTCAACCTGTGACACGGCGCGGTCCACCGGGGTCGCGCCGTTGTCGTGACCAGAGGGCAGAATGATCCAGCTTTCCCTGATCGGCATCGGCACCGGCAACCCCGACCACATCACTCTTCAAGGCATCAAGGCGATGAACGCCGCCGACCTGATCCTCGTGCCGCTGAAGGGCGAGGACAAGGCCGATCTGGCCGGACTGCGGTTGCAGATCTGCCGCGCTTGCGTGACCAACCCCGCCACAAGGATCGAGACCTTTGATCTGCCCACGCGCGATGCGGCAACGCCCGACTATCTGGCGCGCGTCACCGACTGGCACGACACCATCGCCCTGCGGTGGGAGGCGGCGATCCGCGCCCATCTGGCGCAGGGCGGCGGGCCGCAGGTGGCGTTGCTGGTCTGGGGGGATCCGTCGCTTTATGACAGCAGCTTGCGGATTGCCGAACGGGTGAGCCAGCGCTTGCCCCTGGCGCTGACGGTGATCCCCGGCATCACCGCGATCCAGATGCTTTGCGCCGCCCATGCCATCCCGCTGAACGATCTGGCCGCACCGGTGACGATCACCACTGGCCGCGCGCTGCGCGACCACGGCTGGCCGGTGGGGGCCACGACGGTGGTGGTGATGCTCGACGCCGGGGGCGCGTTTGCGACGATCGATCCGGCCGGGGTGACGATCTGGTGGGGGGCTTATGTCGGCATGGCCGAGCAGGTGCTGCGCGCGGGCCCCCTGGCCGAGATCGGCCCCGAGATCCTGACGCTGCGCGCGAACGCCCGCGCGGCGCATGGCTGGATCATGGACATCTATCTGATGCGCAAGACCGCCTAACCCAGCACCGCCAGCGCCACCAGCCCCGCGCCGCACAGCGCCATCGCCTGCGCATAAATCCGCAACCCCCGCGCCAGATCGGCAGGCCCCGGATCACGCGCGCCTGCGTTCAGCCAAGGCTCATCCGCCACCCGGTCGCCGTAAATGCGCGGCCCTGACAGCCGCACGCCCAGCGCCCCGGCCATCGCCGCCTCGGGCCAGCCCGCATTGGGCGACCGATGCCGCCGCGCATCGCGCCACAGGACGCGCAGCGCCGCCCGGCGCCCGCCGACCGCCGCAATCGCCAACCCGGTCAGCCGCGCCGGGATCAGGTTCACCAGATCGTCCAGCCGGGCCGAGGCTTTGCCGAAATCCTCATAGCGCGTGTTGCGGTGGCCGATCATCGAATCGAGCGTGTTGATCGCCTTGTAGGCGGCAATTCCCGGCAGACCGGCAACCGCGCCCCAGAACAGCGGTGCCACGATCCCGTCCGAGGCGTTCTCGGACAGGCTCTCC
>JACXUS010000101.1 GCA_014763785.1 Sphingomonadales bacterium
GGCGGGGCGCGGCCCTCTCGCGCAGGATCGCGGCCACCTGATGGAGCTGCGCGGCCAGCGGTGAGGAGTGCCGCCAGATCAGGCCGATCCGGCGCGAGGGCCGGGGCTCGGGCAGGCGGGCAAGCGCAACCGCGGCCGAGCGCGTCTCGACCGGCAGCGCCATTTCCGGGATCAAGGTGACGCCGATGCCCGCGCCCACCATCTGCACCAGCGTCGAGAGCGAGCTGCCCTCCATCAGATCGCGCGGCGCCGCACCGCCCGCGCCGCAATAGCTGAGCGCCTGATCGCGGAAGCAATGCCCCTCTTCCAGAAGCAAAAGCCGCATCGCCCGCAGCCCCGCCGCATCGGGCACGGGCCGCGCGGCGTCCGACAGCGGCCGCACCAGCACGAAATCCTCATCAAAGAGCGGCTCTTCATGCAGCGCGGCTTCGGATACCGGCAGCGCGACGATGGCGCAATCGAGCCGCCCCTGATCGAGATCGGCGATCAGGCGGCGCGTCACCGCCTCGCGCGGGCGCAGGTCGATGCCGGGCCAGGCGCGGCCAAGCGCGGTGATCACCCCGGGCAAGAGATAGGGCGCAATCGTCGGAATGACCCCGATCCGGAGCCGCGCGAGGCCCGGCCCCTGCGCCGCGCGCACCAGATCCCCAAGCTCATCGACCGAGGCCAGAATCGCCCGGGCGCGGGTGGCGAAATCCTCGCCCAAGGGCGTCAGCCGCAGCGCGCGCGCCCCGCGCTCGACCAGAAGCGCGCCGGTCAGCGCTTCGAGCTCCTTGATCTGCATCGACAGCGCCGGTTGCGTCACCGCGCAATCCTCGGCCGCGCGGCCGAAATGCAGGTGGCGGGCAAGCGCCTCGAAATAGCGCAGATGTTTCATCGTCAGGCCAATCATCAGAAACGCTTATCACGAAGGTCAGAAAATGCAATTATCCATTATGGCCCCCGGCTGTTAGCCTGTCCTCAGCCCGGTGTTCCGCCTCAGCGGGGCGACCGGCCGCGCAACGTAAAACGCAGCATTCGGAGGAAAACATGGACGGAAACGATGTGAAAACCGCGGGCAAATGCCCGGTCATGCACGGCGCCAATACCGAGATGGGCAAGGGCGTGATGGCGTGGTGGCCGAATGCCCTCAACCTCGATATCCTGCATCAGCATGACCGCAAGACGAACCCGCTCGGCCCCGATTTCAACTATCGCGAGGAATTCAAGAAGCTCGACGTCGAGGCGCTGAAAGCCGATCTGCGGGCGCTGATTTCGACCAGTCAGGACTGGTGGCCGGCCGATTGGGGCACCTATATGGGGATGATGGCGCGGGTCAGCTGGCACACGGCCGGGTCCTATCGCAACACCGACGGGCGCGGCGGTGGCGGCACCGGCAACCAGCGCTTTGCGCCGCTGAACAGCTGGCCCGACAACGTCAACACCGACAAGGGCCGGCGCCTGCTCTGGCCGATCAAGAAGAAATACGGCAATGCGATCAGCTGGGCCGATCTTCTGCTTCTGGCCGGCACGATCGGCTATGAGCTGGCGGGCCTCAAGACCTATGGTTTCGCCTTTGGCCGCGAAGATATCTGGCACCCCGAGAAGGATATTTACTGGGGCGACGAGATGGAATGGCTCGCGCCCTCGGACAATCGCTACGGCGATGTGGGCAATGCGAAAACGCTGGAGAACCCTCTGGCCGCGGTGCAGATGGGCCTGATCTATGTGAACCCCGAGGGGGTGAACGGCAAGCCCGATCCGCTGGCGACCGCGCAGCACATGCGCGAGACCTTCGCCCGGATGGGGATGAATGACGAGGAAACCGTGGCCCTGACCGCGGGCGGCCATACGATCGGCAAATGCCATGGCAATGGCGATGTGGCCGACCTCAGCCCCGATCCCGAGACCGCGGGCCCCGAATTCCAGGGCCTGGGCTGGATCAACACCAAGGGCCGCGGCATCGGGCGCAACACGATGGTGTCGGGCCTTGAGGGCGCCTGGACGAGCGAGCCCACGAAATGGGACAACGGCTTCTTCGAGATGCTCTTCGGCCATGAATGGGAGCTGCGCAAATCCCCCGCGGGTGCCTGGCAATGGGAGCCGGTCTCGATTGCCGAAGAGGATCGCCCGGTCGATGTCGAGGACCCCTCGATCCGCCACAATCCGATGATGACCGATGCCGATATGGCGCTGAAGATGGACCCGGCCTATCGGGCGATCTCCGAGCGGTTCATGAACGATTTCGAGGCCTTCTCGGACGCTTTCGCGCGGGCGTGGTTCAAGCTTCTGCACCGCGACATGGGGCCGAAATCGACCTATCTCGGGCCCGATGTTCCGGCCGAGGATCTGATCTGGCAGGACCCGATCCCGGCGGGCCCGACGGGCTATGATGTGGCCGCGCTGAAGGCCGCGATTGCGGCCTCGGGGCTCTCGGTCTCGGATATGGTCACCACCGCCTGGGATTCGGCGCGCACCTTCCGCGGCTCGGACAAGCGCGGCGGGGCGAATGGCGCGCGCATCCGTCTGGCGCCGCAGAACGCCTGGGAGGGCAACGAGCCGGAACGCCTCGCGCGGGTGCTGGCCGTGCTCGAGCCGCTGGCGGTCCAGGCGGGCGCGAGCCTTGCCGATACGATCGTGCTGGCCGGGAACCTTGGCGTCGAGATGGCCGCGAAGGCCGCGGGCTTCGACATTGAGGTGCCCTTCGCGCCGGGCCGGGGCGATGCGCTGGCCGAGATGACCGATGTGGAAAGCTTCGCGGTGCTCGAACCGATCCATGACGGCTATCGCAACTGGGTCAAGAAGGACTATGCCGTCAGCCCCGAAGAGCTGATGCTGGACCGCACCCAGCTGATGGGCCTGACCGCGCCGGAAATGACCTGTCTGGTCGGCGGGATGCGGGTGATCGGCACCAACCACGGCGGCACGGCGCATGGCGTGCTGACCGAGCGGGTGGGCGCGCTCAGCACTGATTTCTTCGTCACCCTGACCGACATGGCCTATAAATGGGTGCCCAAGGGCGCGAACCTCTATGACATCGTCGATCGCAAGACGGGCGAGACCAAATATACCGCGACCCGGGTCGATCTGGTCTTTGGCTCGAACTCGATCCTGCGGGCCTATGCCGAGGTCTATGCCCAGGACGACAGCGCCGAGAAATTCGTGCGCGATTTCGTCGCCGCCTGGGTCAAGGTGATGAACGCCGACCGCTTCGATCTGGTGGCCTGATCGGACCAGAGGCGCGCCGCCCCCGGATGGCGCGCCAGATCCCTGCGGGGCCGGGTCTTCCGGCCCCGTTTTCTGTCCCGTTTGGGGCCCCGTTTTCGGCCCCGCGGTCCGGCCCCGTTTTTTGGCCTCGTTTTCCAGCCCCGGGCGCGGTGCGGCGCGCGCGGGCCCGGTCGATGGAACCCCCTGCAACTGCACTGAAAGTGCATGGTGACGAATGGCCCGCGCAGGCTATCATAGAGGCGTGCGGTCCTGCGGTTCAAAACAGGCCGGACGGACAGCGTCAGCAGGATGAACAGCAGGCCGAATGGACCACCGCAAGGAAATCGACCGCCTTTACAAGCTGGAATATGGGCGCCCGGGCGAACTCGTGTTCCGCTTCGTCGGCCTCGGGCTGGGCGCGCTGATCATCTATCAATACACCGGCTGGATCGCGAGCTGGGTCTGGCTGGTCAATTTCGTCGCCGGGCATCTGGTCTATCTGCTTTTCCTGCGCTCGCGCCCCGCGCGCTGCACCGGGCGCGATACCGGAATTGCCACGGGGCTGTTCCTGTGGCTGCTGGCGTCGTTTCTGTGGATGCCGGTCGAGCTGATGGCCTCGCCCGATCCGGCGATGATGCTGAGCGGGGCGGCGCTGTTCGGCTCGGGGCTGGTCTATATGATCTTCCGGGCCGACCGGATGGCGGTTCAGGTCTGGGGCGAGATCGCTGTGATCTGGGCGATGTGCGTGCTGGCGCTGGTGCAGGTGATGGGTGCGATCCCCGATCCGCTGGCGCGGCTGGGTGTCAGCGTGGCGGTGCTGGCGCTTGGCGTCTATTTCGCGATCACGCTGCTGGCGGCGCGCAAGGCGCGGCTCGAGGCCGAGCTGGCCGCGCTGCGCTCGGTTCAGGCGCAGAAGATGGAGGCGGTGGGCCAGCTCACCGGCGGGATCGCGCATGATTTCAACAACATCCTGACCGCGGTGATCGGCAATCTCGAGCTCTACGAGGCGGTGCCCGATCCGGTCGAACGCGACCGCTTCGTCGCGCAATCGCGGGCGGCGGCGCTGCGGGCGGCGGGGCTTGTGCAGCATCTGCTGGCCTATTCGCGCAAGAGCACGATGACCATCGCGGTGCATGACACGGCCGATCTGATCGAAGAGGTCCGGGCGCTGACCTGCCGGCTGATCCCGACTTCGATCGCGGTCGAGATCGACGTGCCGCCCGCGCTGCCGGTGGCGGTCGATCAGTCGCAATTCATGACCGCGCTGGTCAATCTGGTGGTCAATGCGCGCGATGCGATGCAGAAGACCGGCGGGCAGCTTGCGATCCGGGTGGGCATCGAGCTGCGCGATCAGCCTCTGGTGCAAAGCGACGGCTATCAGCTGCCGCCGGGCAGCTATGTGCGGATCGCGGTCGAGGACAGCGGGCCCGGCATCCCGCCCGAGATCCTGCGCCGGGTGACCGAGCCGTTCTTCACCACGAAGCCGGTGGGGCAGGGCTCGGGGCTCGGGCTGTCGATGGTCGAGGGCTTCGCCCGGCAATCGCATGGCGCGCTGCAGATCGGCAATACCCGCTCGGGCGCACGGGTGGCGATCCTGTTGCCGCTGGCCAAGTGCCGCGACGCCGCGCTGCAGCCGTCAAAGCCCGAGGTTCTGCCGCAGGCCCAAACCCCGGCCGATACGCCCGCACAAGGATCGCAGGCGGCGGCGCCGGCCCTGCCGCCCGCAGGCGCCCGCGTCCCGTCGCCTGCCTGCCCGGGCGGGGTGTCGGCGACGCCAAGGCTCGGCGGGGCGCCGCCGCGCGGCTACGGTTTCAAGACCGGCTGAAGAACGGGCAGGGGCGCGCCGGGTCGGCGCGCGCGCCTTGCCATCGGTCCCCGGCGCCGCCCCACCTTCCGCACCACGTTGACCGCCTTCGCGCCTTGGCGCCAAAGGCTCCGCGACCCTATGCCCCGGGGGCGGGGCCGATTGTCGCATGGTTCGCGTGGTCACATTCCCGTAATCGAATATGAGGGAGAGGACCCAGCGAAAAGCCAGGATCAGGAGAGCTGATGCGACAGACAGCCTTGTGGAGGAGTATTGCCTGTGCGGCGGGTCTTGCGATGGCGCAGCCCGCGCTGGCGCAAGAGCTGGCGCCGGGGGCATCCGCGCCCGGGACCGCATCCGGCGCCGCACAGATCGCCGAGACGCCCGCAACCGAGACGCCCGCATCCGGCGCGCAATCGCGGCCGGTCTCGGGCGGCACGCCCGCGGGGCCGAACGATCCGGTCAAGGCGCTGACCGCCGATCACGCGAAATTCGCGATCCTCAAGGGCCCCTTCGCCTCGGGCCCCGAGGTCACCGCGGCCTGCCTGTCCTGCCATACCGAGGCGGGCAATCAGGTCATGCATTCGGTCCACTGGAGCTGGGATTACCAGAACCCCGCGACGGGGCAGCAGCTCGGCAAGGCGCATGAGCTGAATGCGTTCTGCGGCAATGTCGCCTCGAATGAGGTGCGCTGCACCTCGTGCCATGCCGGCTATGGCTGGGACGATGTGCGCCAGCCCGCGCCGCAGGACCCGACCCGGGTCGATTGCCTCGTCTGCCACGACACCTCGGGGCAATATACCAAGCTCGACAATGCGGCCGGTCATCCGCCGCTCGATCCGGTCAAGGAGGGCGCCAAGACGATCACCGGCGCCAAGGCGACCGCGGTCGATCTGGTCCGCGCGGCGATGTCGGTGGGCGCGCCCACGCGGCAGAATTGCGGCAGCTGCCATTTCTACGGCGGCGGCGGCGACAATGTGAAACACGGCGATCTGAGTTCCGTGCTGTTCGATCCGCCGCGCGCGGTCGATGTCCATATGTCGAAGGACGGCGCGAATTTCACCTGCGAGGCCTGCCATGTCAGCGACAAGCATGTGCTGGCGGGCTCGCGCTACAATACCGATGTAGCCAAGGCGCATGAGGCGATGCAGCCCGGCGCCGATCGCACCACCGCCAATTGCACCTCGTGCCACACCGACGCGCCGCACAAGGGGCCCAATCCGCTGATTGCGATGAAGCTGAACGATCACACCGATCGCGTCGCCTGTCAGACCTGCCATATCCCGGAATTCGCCCGCGGCGGGGTCGCCACCAAGACCGCCTGGGACTGGTCGACGGCGGGCAAGACCCGCGACGGCAAGGCCTATGCCGAGGAGGGCTTCACCCAATCCGACGGCAAGCATCTGCACACCTATCTGACGATCAAGGGCGATTTCGAATGGGGCGAGAATGTCGTGCCCTATTACGCCTGGTCGAACGGGGTGATGCGCTATACCCTGCCCGAGGAAGAGATCGACCCGGGCCAAGTGGTTGAGATCAACAGCATCGACGGCAGCCCCGGCGCGCCCGATGCCCGGATCTTCCCCTTCAAGCAGATGATCGGCCGTCAGGCCTATGACCTTGAACGCAATGTGCTGCTCTTCAACCATGTCTATGGCCCGGGGGACGGATCGGCGCTCTGGTCCTATTACGACTGGGAAAAATCGCTGAAAGCCGGGATGGACTATGTGGGGCTGGAATATTCCGGCACCTTCGGCTTCGTCGATACGCATATGTATTGGCCGATCACCCATATGGTCGCGCCCAAGGAAGATGCGCTCAATTGCGAGAGCTGCCACGCGCCCAATGGCCGGATGGCGAATATCGCGGGGATCTATGTGCCGGGCGCGGGGATCGGGATCGGGGGCCAGCTTGGCCTCGTGATCTTCCTGATGGCGGCGATGGGGGCGGCGGGCCACGGGGCCTTGCGGGTCTTCGGACGGAAAGGGGGCCATCATGGCTGAGCGTCAGGTCAAGGTCTATACCCGGTTCAACCGGCTCTGGCACTGGTCGCAGATGGTCTCGATCCTGGCGCTGGTCTTCACCGGCGCGCGGCTTCTGGGGCTGCATCAGCTCATCCCCTTCGGCCCGGCGGTCGTGATCCATACGGGGGTGGCGCTGGCGCTGCTGGTGCTTTGGGCCTTTGCCACCTTCTGGCTCTTTACCACGGGTGGCTGGCAGCAATTCGTGCCGCGGCTGCAGGGCATGGTGAAGGTCGCACGCTATTACGCCTTTGGCGTCTTCAAGGGCGAGGCGCATCCCTATCACAAGACCTATGAGCGGCGGCACAATCCCCTGCAGGCGGCCTCGTATTTCGCGCTGAAGATGGCGCTGTTTCCGGCGATCTGGATTTCGGGGCTGCTTTACCTGAGCTATGGCTTCTGGGACGCGGCCGATGGGCAGGCAACGTGGCTCACGCTGATTGCCAATGTGCATGTGCTGGCGGCCTTTGCGATCGCGGCCTTCGTGGTGATCCATATCTATCTGCTGACGATCGGGCATGGCTTCCGCAGCCATGTGCAGCCGATGATCACCGGCTATGATACGGTGGACCTGACCCCCGAGGCCGAGGCCTATCTGGCGCAAAAGGGTCTTCTGAAGGACTAGGACCCGGCCGGGACGCCGCAGCCCGGCGCGATTGCCCAAAATTAAGGCGCCCTGGCCTGGCCAAGGGCGCCTGTCTTTTTCGGCAGGATTGTGGCGCATTCCCCGAGGGGCGAGAAACAATTCTCCGCCCTGCCGCGCGCCGTTTCGGGGGCGGAAACCTGCGCCCGATGCCGCCATTTCCCGCAGGCGCCGCGCCATGTTAAGCCCTTCTTAACTGAGCTCGTGATGGGGGATCCGATGCGCCAGAAGATGCTGACTGCGGCTGCGGCCGCCTTTTTGCTGGCCCTGCCCGCACAGGGCGCGACGCTGCACGGGGGCCATTCGGCCCATGGCGGCAGGGGCTTCGACTTCGGTTCGTGGAGCTTTTGCAGTTTCGGCGGCGGCGGGCTGTCGTGCTGGAAGATCGGCGGCTGGGACGATCACCACGGCCCGCGCTTTGGCATCGGCTTTCATCCGGGCTTCCACAACCCGCCGCGCAAGGATGAGCATTGCGAGGAGGATCCGGACGATCAGCAGCCGCCGGTGGTGCCGCTGCCGGCAGGGCTGCCACTGCTGCTCAGCGGTCTGGGCGCCGTGGCGCTGTTGCGCCGCCGGGGACGCAGCGCGCGCTGAGCCCGAAGGGCGCGCGGCATCGGGATCGGGGTGAACGGGGGATCGGGCCCGCCGCAGCGCAGGCCCGCGCTTCTGGCCGGGGGGCAGAAGCGAAAAGGACGCCGGTTGAGCGGCGTCCTTTTGCCTTCCGGCAGATCGACGATGGGGGATCCGCGATCCGCGAGAGCCTTTGAGCAGATATTGCGTCAGCCGCGAGGCCGGTGCAACCGCTTTGGAAGAAAAACCGGGACAATCTGTCCCGGTCTTTTGACACAGTCGGGGGCACTTAAGCTGGGCTTAAGCGCGCCGCCTCAGCCGACCCAGGTGCGGACCTGACCGCAATCCATATGGACGAAATTCGAGCGCGGATAGCGGCCGACGCCGCCCGCATGGCACGAGCTGGCCGCCTGATACATCTGATTGACCGAGCGCGACTTGAGGCGCAGATCGGCGGCCATGCCCTTCATATGCAGCGAGGATTTCGCAACCCCCTTGGACCGCGAGCGCAGCATCGCATTGGTCGCCGGCGAGCGATATCCCGACAGCATCATATAGGGTTCGTTCACATCCATCAGCCGGTGCGAGGCCGCGGCGATATCGACGGTGCGCGGGTCGATGCGGGTCACCTGATCGGTGCGCCAGTCGCGCATGAAATGGTTCACCTCGGCCAGCGCTTCCTTGATATACTCGCCTTCGATCCAATAGACGGTATCGATGCTTTCGCCGGTGCGGCCGGAATACATGCGGATACGGCGGATATCACCGGCACCGCGCAGGATGCCGAAGGCGTTGGTCATCGTGGGGGCGGCGGTCACCATCGTGGCGGCAAACGCGCCCAGAAGGCCGCGCCGGGAAATATTCGTGATGCTCATCTGTTCGCCTGTCCTGCGACGTTTCTTCGACTTTTTTTCCGCTTGGTACCCAGCGGTTGACCCGCATTCTTAACTTTCACCATGGCGAAGTTATGGCACAGGATGATTCTCAGGCCAAGCCACGATTCCATGGCGCGGGGGCGATGTGCCTGAAATCGGCAGATTTTTGCTCAACCTTGACCGGGATGCGGCAGGGGTGCGTCCGGGGCGGTGGCGGGCGGTCCGGGGGGCAGCCGCCCGGCCATCGCCCAGTCACCGCAGAGTGCACCCGGCAGAGTTGCGGCAGCTTGGCAACGTTTCGGGCAGAAGTGGTAGGCAAGGCCGCTCCGGGCCCATAACCTTGGGTCAGGCTCTGGAC
>JACXUS010000385.1 GCA_014763785.1 Sphingomonadales bacterium
GGCATAGGCGGCATTGACCGCGGCGAAGCTGCCCAGATCCTTGAGCAGGACCGTGGTCCGCACCACCCGCGTCAGATCGAGCCCGGCCGCGCGGGCAATGGCCGCGATATTGCGCAGCGACTGGCGGCATTGCTCGGCCGGATCGTCGGACACGAGGGCGCCGGTGGCCGGATCAATCGGCAGCTGCCCCGAGACGAAGATCAGGCCGCTGGCCTGAATGGCCTGCGAATAGGGGCCGATGGCGGCCGGGGCGGTATCGGTGCTGAGAGCTTGCATTGGAGATCCTTCAAGCGTTGGGAAAACGGGGCGCGGACGTCAGAGCTCCGGGCCGATGAACTCGCCATGGTCGAGGAAACGCTCGATCATCCGCCGATAGGGGGCAATGTCGATGCCGCTCTCCCGCAGCCAGTCGGGGTTGAAGAACGTATCGGCATAGCGCTGGCCGCTGTCGCAGATCAGCGTGACGATCGAGCCCCGCCGCCCGGCGCGCAGCATCGTCGCCGCGATCCAGCAGGCGCCGAAGAAATTGGTGCCGGTCGAGCCGCCGATCTGCCGGAAGAGCCGCTCTGACAGCACATGCGCCGCGGCGATCGAGGCGGCATCGGGCACCCGGATCATATGGTCGATCACCCCGGGCACGAAGGACGGCTCGACCCGCGGCCGCCCGATCCCCTCGATCCGCGAGCCCGCCGCGACCGTCTGCATGTCGCCGGTGCGCCAGGCATCGTAGAAGGCCGAATTCTCGACATCGACGACACAAAGGCGCGTCTCCAGATTGCGATAGCGGATATAGCGCCCGAGCGTGGCCGAGGTGCCGCCGGTGCCTGCGCTCATCACCAGCCATTCCGGGATCGGGTGCTCCTCGCTTTCCATCTGGCGAAAGATGCTTTCGGCAATGTTGTTGCCGCCGCGCCAGTCGGTTGCGCGCTCGGCATTGGTGAACTGATCGAGGTAATAGCCGCCGGTCTGATGCGCGACTCGCAGCGACTCGTCATAGACATCCCCGGCGGCTTCGACGAAATGACATTCGCCGCCGAAGCTCTGGATCGCCTCGATCTTCTGGCGGCTGGTCGAGCGCGGCATCACCGCGATGAAGCGCAGCCCTAGCAGTTTCGCGAAATAGGCCTCGCTGACCGCGGTCGAGCCCGAAGAGGCCTCGACCAGCGTGGTGCCCGGGCCGATCCGGCCGTTGCAGATGCCATAGAGAAACAGCGACCGCGCCAGCCGGTGTTTCAGGCTGCCGGTGGGGTGGGTGCTTTCGTCCTTGAGATAGATCGAGACCCCGCCAAGGCCGGAAAACAGCGGCTTGAGCAGATGGGTATCCGAGGACCGGTGCCCGTCGCCCTGCAAAAGTGCGATGGCCGCGCGCGACCAGGCGCGTTCGGCGCTGTCGGGCACCAGCGCGAGCGGCGGGCATGCGGCGGCCTGACAGGGGCGGATATGGTGTTGCATCGGTCTTTCCCCGGCCCTGCGCGGCATCGGCGCGACGGGCCTCAGTTTGAATGGATCGGGCTCAGGCGGCGCCTTGGGGCGACAGCCTCTGGCGCACCAGCTCGCACCAGTAGGACGTGCCCCAGACGATGGCCTCGTCGTTGAAATCATAGGCGGGATGGTGCAGCCCCGGGCCGGGGCCATTGCCGATATTGATCATCGCGCCCGGCACCGCCTCGAGCAGGAAGGCGAAATCCTCGCCCCCCAGCGTCGGCGGCATGGCGCGGCTGACCCGCGCAGGCCCCGCAACCGCCTCGGCCGCGCGCGCGGCGTGCTCTGTCTCGGCCGGGTGGTTCACGGTCACCGGATAGTGGCGGGTGTAGCTGAGCCGCCCCGCCGCGCCATAGGCCGCGGCAATGCCCTGCACCGCCTGCCCGAGCCGCGCCTCGATCTGGTCGCGGACCTCGGCGCGCAGGGTGCGCACGGTGCCGCTCAGCCGCAGGCTCTGCGGGATCACGTTGAAGGCGTCCCCCGCGTGGATCGTGCTGATCGAGATCACCGCGCTGTCGAGCGGGTCGATGCTGCGCGCCGCAATCGCCTGCACCGCCTGGATCAGCGCGGCCGCGACCGGGATCGTGTCGATCGTCTGATGCGGCATCGCGGCATGGCCGCCGACGCCCTCGATCTCGA
>JACXUS010000102.1 GCA_014763785.1 Sphingomonadales bacterium
CCGCATCGCCGATCCCCGCCCGGCGCAGCCCCTACGACCAAAGTCGTAACCATCCCCACAGACCCCCTGTTGCGCGGGGGCGGAATCAGCCTATCCTCTGAAGCTACCGCAACGGAAAGAGGGGAGGCTTTTCGATGTCGCAGATTGGTCGGGTGCCCGGCACCCGCAACCATGCCGAGATCGTCCAGTCCGTCGTCGCCTCGAATGCCGCGGGGCGCGCGGGCTATGCCGCAAGCTGGCGCCGCTCGATGATCCATCACAAGCTCGACCCCGCCAAGCCGCGCCCGCTGGAACGCCTGAGCGCGGCCGAGATGCGCGCCCGGCGCGAGGATGCGGGGCTTCTGGTGCAGATCGCGGGGCCGGTGCTCGACCGGCTGGCGCGGGCGGCGGGCGATGCGGGCTGCGCGGTGTTCCTGTCGGATGCCGAGGGGCTCGTGCTCGATGAACGCATGCGCGAGGCCGACCGCGAGGATTTCCATGCCTCGAACCTTGCCTCGGGGTCGAACTGGTCGGAGGGCTCCGAGGGCACCAATGGCATCGGCACCTGTCTGGCCGAGGCGCGCCCGGTGATCGTCTGGCGCGATCAGCATTTCCGCGCGATGAACACGGGGCTGACCTGCACCGGCGCCCCGGTCTTTGGCGCGATGGGCGAGCTGGCGGGCGTGATCGACGTGAGTTCCGCGCGCTCCGACATGACCGAGGGCTATGCGCGCCTTGTGGCGCTGACCGTGCAGGATGCCGCCCAACGGATCGAGGCGGATCTCTTCCGCGCGAGCTTCGAGGGCGCGCGGATCCTGTCCACCGGCGCGGGGGAAAGCGCGCCGCAGGGCGTCATGCTGCTCGCGCTCGACCGCGACGATCTGGTGATCGGCGCCACCCGCGCCGCGCGCCGCCATCTGGGGCTGGAGGCCGCGCAGATCGGGCGGCTGGCTGCAAATGACCTGTTCGACATGGGCCGCGGCGGTCTGGAAGAGGCGCAACGCGCCGAAATGGCCCGGGCGCTGGCGCGTGCGGGCGGCAATGTCTCGGCCGCGGCGCGCGATCTGGGGATCGGGCGCGCGACCTTCTATCGCAAGGCCAAGGCGCTGGGGCTGACGCCCTGAGCGCCTGAGACGT
Organism: Sphingomonadales bacterium; assembly: GCA_014763785.1. Classification (GTDB taxonomy): domain Bacteria; phylum Pseudomonadota; class Alphaproteobacteria; order Rhodobacterales; family Rhodobacteraceae; genus Rhodobacter. The sequence continues at coordinate 1,117 of JACXUS010000102.1, forward strand.
TCAACGGGCCGAGGGGACCGGGCCGGGCAGGGGGCTGCTCGCCCCCTCTTCGGCTGCGCCGAATTCACCCCTCGGGATATTTACCGCACTGTTGAGAAGACCCGTCCTCAACAGTGTCCAAATATCCCGGGGGGAGTCCGCAGGACGGGGGGCGGCGCCCCCCTTGGCGCGGGCAATGCTGCAACTGCACCTGTCTCAGGGGCGAGACAGTCAAGCCATTCCAGCCGTGCAGCCCGGCTATGCACAAAGCGCCGGGTCGCACAGACTGGATGTATCGAAGGCCCCCATGCCCGGGGCCAGCCATTCAGGGAGGAAAAGACATGGCCACCGATATGCCCGGCGATTTCAAAGGTGTGATGGTTTCGCCGTTCAAGGCGCGTTACGACAACTTCATCAACGGCAAGTTCACCCCGCCGGTGAACGGCAAGTATTTCGACAACATCACGCCGATCACCGGCGAGAAGGTCTGCGAAGTCGCCCGCTCGGACGCGGCTGATATCGAGCTGGCGCTGGATGCGGCCCATGCCGCCAAGGCCGCCTGGGGCGCGACCTCGCCCGCGCATCGCTCGAATGTGCTGCTGGCGATCGCCGACCGTCTGGAAAAGAACCTCGACCTGCTGGCCGCGGCCGAGACCTGGGACAACGGCAAGCCGATCCGCGAGACGACCTTCGCCGATATCCCGCTGTCGGTTGACCATTTCCGCTATTTTGCCGGTGTCCTGCGCTCGCAGGAAGGCACGATGTCGGAAATCGACAATGACACCGTGGCCTATCACTATCACGAGCCGCTGGGCGTCGTCGGCCAGATCATCCCGTGGAACTTCTCGATCCTGATGGCGGCGTGGAAACTGGCGCCGGCGCTGGCGGCGGGCAACTGCATCGTCATGAAACCGGCCGAGCAGACCCCGGCGGCGATCATGGTTCTGGCCGAGCTCATCGCCGATCTGCTGCCGCCGGGCGTGCTGAACCTCGTGAACGGCTTTGGCGCCGAAGTGGGCGCGCCGCTTGCGCGCAGCCCCCGCATCGCCAAGATCGCCTTCACCGGCTCGACCGCCACGGGGCGCAAGATCATGCAGGCCGCGACCGAGAACCTGATCCCGGTCACGCTGGAGCTGGGCGGCAAATCGCCGAACATCTTCTTCTCGGATGTGATGGCCAAGGATGACGCCTTCCTTGACAAGGCGGTCGAGGGCTTCGTGCTCTTCGCCTTCAACCAGGGCGAGGTCTGCACCTGCCCGTCGCGCGCGCTGATCCAGGAAGACATCTACGAAGCCTTCATCGAGCGTGCCATTGCCCGCGTCAAAGCCATCAAGCAGGGCGACCCGCGTCTGATGGAAACGATGGTTGGCGCCCAGGCGAGCCAGGAACAGCAGGACAAGATCATGTCCTATCTGAAGATCGGCCGCGAAGAGGGCGCCGAGGTTCTGGTGGGCGGCGATGCGGCGCGCTTCAACGGCGAGCTGGCGAACGGCTTCTACATCCAGCCGACGATCCTCAAGGGCCACAACAAGATGCGCGTGTTCCAGGAGGAAATCTTCGGGCCGGTCGTCTCGGTGACCACCTTCAAGGACGAGGAAGAGGCGCTGCATATCGCCAATGACACGATGTATGGCCTTGGTGCCGGCGTCTGGTCGCGCGACATCAACACCTGCTATCGCTTCGGCCGTCACATTCAGGCCGGCCGCGTCTGGGTCAACAACTATCACGCCTATCCGGCGCATGCGGCCTTCGGCGGCTACAAGCAGTCGGGGATCGGCCGCGAGACCCACAAGATGATGCTCGACCACTATCAGCAGACCAAGAACATGCTGGTCAGCTACAATCCGAACAAGCTGGGCTTCTTCTGATCCTCCCCAGTCCAGTCTTGCCGGGCCGTCCCCTTCGGGGGGCGGCCTTTTTGCTGCCGCTCGGTGCGGTTTTTTGCCCGGGCCGCGGGTTCGGCGTGAACCCGAGGTTAGGAAATTTGCGCTAGCTCCGAACGGTATCCGAGAAGGAGCAAAGCATGAACATCCGTCGTCAGATCCTGCTGTTGCCTCTGGCTGTCGTGGTCATCGCCTGTGCGCTGATGGCTGCGGGAATGTTTGCGATCGGGACCAAGACCGATCATGTGACGCGCGCGCGCGAGCTGGAGGTGGCGGAGGCCACGCTGCGCGGTGCGATTGCCCAGAAACTGACCGATGCGCTCGACCGCGCCGAATCGATCGCGGCGCTGCCCGCGGTGCAGGCGGCGGTGGCGGCGCGCGACGATGCCGCGCTCGAGGGGCTTCTGGCCCCCGCCTGGGCCGCCCTGCGCGATCAGACCGGGGTCGAACAGCTGCAAGTCCACATCCCGCCTGCGACCTCGCTGATCCGGATCCATGATCTCGCGAAACGGGGCGATGATCTGTCGGGCTTTCGCAAGATGGTGGTCGATGCCAATGGGCGGGGGATCTCGCTCAAGGGGATCGAGGCGGGCCGCGCGGGTCTGGGTGCGCGCGGCGTCGCGATCATCAAATCGGGCGGCAAGCCGGTGGGCACGGTCGAGGTGGGTCTGGATATCGGGGCCGCCTTCCTGAGCGAGCTGGCCGTGCGCAGCGGCTATGACTTTGAATTCTATGCGCTGCCCAAGCCCGGGCAGCCGGTCCTGACCGCCGAAGATGCGGGTGCCGCGCGACTGGCCAGCACGCAGAATATGCCGCCCCTGCTGGGGGCAGCGCAGCTCGAGGCGCTGCGCAGGGGCGGCAGTTTCGACGCCAATGTCGATATCAGCGGCGCGCATCACATGATGCGGGCCGTCGCGCTGCAGGATTACGCGGGCGTGCCGGTCGGTGTGATCACCGTGGCCGCGCCGACGGCGATCTATGATGCGATCAACCAGACCAGCGCGCTGATGGCGGCGGGGGTCAGCCTGCTTGCGCTGATGATCGGGGCGGCGATCGCCTGGGGCTTTGGCCGCGGGATCGTCGGGCAGATCACCGGGCTCGCGCGGGTGACCGCGGCGCTGGCGCAGGGCGCGCGCGATGTGGCGATCCCCGGCCTGGGGCGCGGCGATGCGCTTGGCGATATGGCGCGCGCGCTCGAGGTCTTCGCGGCCAACCAGCGCGAGGCGGAGCGGATGCAGGAAGCGCTTCGCGAGGAAGAGGAAAACGCCCGCCGCGCCGAAGCCGCCCGTCGCGCGCAAGAGGCCGAAGCCGAAGCCCTGCGCGCCGCGCAACAGGCCGAGGCCGAGGCCCTGCGCCAGCAGCGCGAGGCCGAAGCGCATGAGGCGCAGCGCCGCCGCGCCGAAGAGGCGCAGGCCCGGCTTGACGAGCAGGCGCGCGTTGTCTCGGTGCTGGCCGAGGGGCTCGAGACGCTGGCGCAGGGCGATCTGGCGCGGCCCATCGCCGAAGCGCTGCCGGGCGATTACGAGCGGTTGCGGCTGAATTTCAACGCGACGATCGAGCAGCTGGCCGCCGCGCTGCGGGCGATCAATGCCAGTGCGGCCCGGATCGATGGCGAGGCGGTGGCGATTGCGCGCGCCAACGAGGATCTGAGCCAGAACACCGAACGCAATGCGGCGACGCTCGAGCAAACCGCCGCCGCGCTCAATCAGCTGACCGTCTCGGTGCGCTCGGCCGCCGAAGGCGCCAGTGCGGCGCGCGATCTGGCCGCGGGCGCGCGCAGCGATGCCGAAAGCGGGGTTGGCGTGGTCAATCAGGCGGTTGAGGCGATGTCGCAGATCGAAGGCTCGGCGCAGTCGATCTCGCGGATCACCGGGGTGATCGACGATATCGCCTTCCAGACCAACCTGCTCGCGCTGAATGCGGGCGTCGAGGCCGCGCGCGCGGGCGAGGCGGGGCGCGGCTTTGCGGTCGTGGCCTCCGAAGTGCGCGCGCTGGCGCAGCGATCCTCTGAGGCCGCCAAGGAAATCTCGGCGCTGATCGCGGCCTCGGATCAGCAGGTCCGCTCGGGTGTGGCGCTGGTCAGCCAGACCGGCGCGGCGCTGGCCAAGATCGTGAGCTCGGTGCGCGATATCTCCGACCGGGTGACCGAGATCGCGGTCTCGGCGGGTGAACAGGCGGGCGGCATCGCCGAGATCAACGCCGCGGTGAACCAGCTCGACCGCACCACGCAACAAACCGCGGCAATGTTTGACCGCACCGCCGAGTCGAGCCGCGCTTTGGTGCAGGAAAGCGCGGGGCTGATCGATGCGGTGCGGATCTTCCGCCTCGAACCCGAGACCCGACCCGCCGCCCCACCGCATCAGGCCTTCGCGGCCGAGTGAAGCGGGCAGGCGGGCGGGCGCCGCGCGGAACGCGCGGCGCCCGCCCGCCCGGGGCGGTCCGCAAGCGGACCGCAATCGGGGGCCCGGAGGCCCCCGAAATCGTTAGATGATCGCGGGCCGACAGAGGCCCACCGCCTCACAGCGTGATGCGGAACCGCGCGAAGCCGTCCGGGCCCTCGCCCGCGGGCTCGATTGCCAGACCGCGCGCGCGGATATCGTCGAGATAGGCCGCGGCCTTCGGCCCGGTATCGTAAAGCGCCGTCGCCCCTGCCACCGGCGCAAAGCCCCAGTTCGCATCGGCCGAAGGCGCGATCGTGCCCATCGCGTGGATATAGCGCACCAGCACATCGCGGTTGGTGTCGGGCGCCTGCAGGATCACGGTCGAGCCATCGGCGCCCGGGAAATGCCCGCCGCCCGAGGCGCGGTAGTTGTTCGAGGCCACCACGAAGTCCTGCGCCGGATCGACCGGCTTGCCCTCGAACATCAGATCGATGATCCGATGCGCCTCGGGGGCGACCACCTTGCCGTCATTGTCGTAGCGCGCAGGCTGGCTCAGGTCGATGCGATAGCTGACGCCGTCGATCGTGTCGAAATTATAGGACGGGAAATCGGGGTTCAGGAGCAGCTGATCCGACTTGCCCGGCTCGATCTGGTTGAACGCCCCGGCCGAGCGTTCCAGCCATTCGCGCACCTGCGCCCCGGTGATCCGCACCGCCTGCAGCGTGTTGGGATAGAGATAGAGATCGGCCACGTTCTTGATCGCGATCGGCCCGGCGGCGACATCGGTGTAATATTCCGGCCCGCCGCGGCCCCCGGCCTTGAAGGGCGCCGCCGCCGACAGGATCGGCAGCCCCTCGTGCGCGGTGCCCTTGAGCTGATCGGCCACATACCACATCTGCGCAAGGCTCACGATCTGCACCGAGGGATCATCGGCCACCAGCGCGAAATAGCTGTAAAGCGGGGCCGAGCTCTGGCCCACCTCGGCGCGGACATAGGCCAAAGTCGCCTCATGCGCCGCGGCGGTCGCGGCGATTGCCGGGGCGAAATCGCCGACCAAAGCCTTGATCGAGCGATCCTCCATCCGCTCATAGATCGGCCGCACCGAGCTTTCCGAGCCCATGAGCCGCCAGCCCGCGCCGTCACGCTCCAGCATCAGGTCGATCACCCCCAGATGCGAGCCCCAGAAGCCCGCCATCACCGCGGGCTTGCCATTCACAAGCCCGGTTTCCGGCGCGAATCCTTCACCCGAAAAATCCTTGCCCGGCCAGACCTTGTGCTGATGCCCGGTGATCACCGCGTCGATCCCCTCGATCCCCGCCAGATGGAAGGCCGCGTTCTCCATCATCTCGGTCTCGGGGCTCGCATCAATCCCGGTATGGGCCAGTGCCACCACCAGATCGACGCCCTCCTCGCGCAGCACCGGCACCCAGGCGCGCGCGGCCTCAAGGATATCGCGGGCGAAGAACGACCCCTCGAGATGCGCGCGGTCCCATTGCATGATCTGCGGCGGCACGAAGCCGATCACCCCCAGCCGCAGGGGATGCGAGGCCCCCGCGCCATCGATCAGCGTGGTGTCCACGATCACATAGGGCTTGGCGAAGAGCTGATCCTCGGTCGGGGTGGCGCCGAGCGATTTCGCGAAATTCGCGCAGACAATCGGGAAGTTCGCCCCGGCATTGACCTTCTCGAGAAAGTCGATGCCATAGTTGAACTCGTGGTTGCCGAGCGTGCCCGCGGCATAGCCGAGCGTGTTCATCCCCGCGATCACCGGATGAATGTCGCCCGCGGCCATCCCCTTGGAATAGGCGATATAATCGCCCATCGGATTGCCCTGCAGATAATCGCCATTGTCGAACAGGATCGCATTGACCGCCTCGGCGCGGATCGTCTCGACGATCGAGCCGGTGCGCGACAGCCCCACGGTATCGACCGGCTTGTCGGCGTAGTAATCATAGGGCTGCACATGGCAATGCAGGTCGGTGGTGGCGATCAGCCGCAGATGGGCCTGACCGCCCTGCGCGCGCGCCGAGAACGGGTGCAGCATTACGAGGCCCGAGAGGGCAGAGCCCGAAAGCAGGAAATGGCGGCGCGAAAGGCAGGTCATGGCGGCATCCTTCTGAAAGCGGCAGATCGCGTCCTTTATCGGACGGTCAAATGACGCGCTCATGACGCCGCAAAGCGGGTTCCGTGGCAAGCCTTTTGTGACCTGCCACAGGGGCGGGGTCAGCCCTCGGCCCGGCCGTATTTCGCCGATTTCTTCAGGCTTTTCGCGTGGTTGGAAATCCAGTCCATCGCCGCCAGCAGCACGCCCGAGATCACGAAGACCAGATGGATGATCACCATCCAGCGGATTTTTTCGGCCGGATAGGCGCCCAGAATCATGAAGATCTTGAGCAGATGGATCCCCGAAATCGCGACGATCGAGGCCACCAGTTTCAGCTTGAGCGTCGAGAAATCGACCTCGCCCTGCCAGTCGGGGCGGTCCTCGTGATGGGCGGTATCCATCCGCGAGACGAAATTCTCATAGCCCGAGAAGATCACGATGATGATCAGATTGGCGGCAAGGCTCAGGTCGATCAGCGCCAGCGCCCCCATCACCGCCTCATCGACGCCGATATCGGGCAGGCCCGAGGCGAAATGCCACAGCTCCATCAGGAAGGCCCAGAGCAGGATGGTAAGCGCCCCCACCAGCCCCAGATACATCGGCGCCATCAGCCAGCGGCTGGCAAACAGCACCCGTTCAATCGCCTTTTCCATGATCAACCCCGGTCAGATCCTGCCTCGCTGCATAGCAGCGAAGCGGGGGCGCGCCAAGGTGGCTCAGGCGCCCGCGCGGCGAAAGGCCGAAGGGGTGCGGCCGGTCTTGGTCTGGAAGGCGCGGGTGAAATAGGCGGGGCTCGCAAAGCCAAGCGCGGCGGCGATATCCTTCACCGGCACGCGGGTTTCGGCCAGAAGGCGGCGGGCCTCGAACATGCGCCGGTCGGCCAGCAGATCGAGGGCGGCGCGCCCGCAGGTCTCGCGGCAAACGCGGGTCAGGTGCGTCGGTGTGACGCCGAGTTCGGCCGCGTAATCGGCCACCCGCGCATCCGAGCGGAAATCACGTTCGAGCGCCGCGGTATAGCGCGCAACCAGCCGGCGCGCGGCAGAGGGCCGGGCGGGCTCGGCGCTGCCATGCAGCTCGACCTGACGTTCGAGCCAGACGCCGAGCAGGCCGATCAGATGGCGCGCGGCGCGCGGGGCGCCGGGCTTGGTGCTGTCCAGCTCGCGCTGGATCTGTTCGATCAGGCCCGAGAGTTCGGCCTGCGCGGCGGCCTCGCGCACCCGCAGGTGCTGCACCGCATGGGGCAGGGTCAGATCCGAGCCACGGCCGAAAAATACAGCCATGCCATGGGTTTGCGGGCCGACCTCGAAGCCGTGCATGACGCCCGGCGGGATGAAGACGGCGTTATGCGCACCATAGCCGCGGGTGACACCGCCGAGCGTGATCCGGCCCTGACCGCGGGTGAACCACAGCAGGCAGGGCTCGGAAAGCGCGCGCATCGCTTCGACCCGCCAGCGCCCGCCTTGCGCCAGGCGCGCGATCTGCATCAGCCGCGGGGTCGAGGGCGTCTGATCGCTCAAAGAAGATGTCTGCCGGGTACTCGTGATCGCGGCGGTCGGTGCCGCCACGCTCTCGGGCTTGCGCGGCGCGAGGGACGGTTTCGACTGCGCAAGCTGCGACAGCGGCGGGGTGGAAAAAAGCTTCACGATTGGCTGATCCCGATCCAGTTCGGGTGTGAGGATATCCTTCAACCCCTTCCAAACCAACAGATTTTCTTACGATCATCCACGCGGCTGTGCTCGCTTGGTCACGCATACGCGATCTTGTGCCAATCCTTCATCCGGCTACGAAACCATGTGCGTTGCCGCTTGGCATATTGGCGGGAAGCCGCCTGCGCAGCGATGCGCGCCGCCTCCAGATCAAGTTCGCCGCGCAGATATGCGATGAGTTCGGGGGCGCCGATCGCCCGCGCCCAAAGCGCCTCGGGATCCCAGATCGGC
>JACXUS010000386.1 GCA_014763785.1 Sphingomonadales bacterium
CCGCGCGGGGGTCGCACCCGCGCGCCAGATATCAAGCCGCAGCTGTACCCGGCGCGGCTGTCGGGGGTGGCGGCGGGCCGGTGATCTCAAGCCGCGCGCCGTCGCGCTCGACCCCATAGCGCAGGCGGTCCTGCGAGGGCAGCGCGTCGGAGATGCGATCGAGCGCCGGATAATCGGCGACCTCCTGCCCCTCGACGGACAGGATCACATCGCCCGCCCGCAGCTCGCCCGCACCGCCCGGCAGCGCCACGACCGCGCCCACCGTCGGGCGCTCGACCGCGGTGCCGGTCCACATGATGAGCGCCGCGAAGACCGCAATCGACAGGATGAAGTTGAACACCGGCCCCGCCGCCACCGTCGCCGCCCGCGCCCAGAGCGGCGCGCCGTGCATCGTGTGGCGCCGCTCCTCGGCGCTCAGTTCGGCCATCGCCGCCGTATCGGCGCCCGCCGAGGCGGCATTGGCATCGCCCAGAAATTTCACATAGCCGCCCAGCGGAAAGGCCGCGACCTGCCAGCGGGTGCCGTGGCGGTCAGTGCGGCTGAACAGCGTCGGCCCGAAGCCCAGCGAAAACACCTCGGCCTTGATCCCCGACCAGCGCCCGACGATGTAATGGCCATATTCATGCACCGTCACGATGACCGACAGCGCGATGATGAAGACGACGGTGGTGTAAAGGGCAGTTCCCAGCCCGGCGATGATCTCCAAGCGTCAGATCCTTCCCTGCGCAATCCGGTCGGCGGTCAGGCGCCGCGCCTCGGCATCGGCCCCCAGCACGTTATCGAGGCTGATCGCGGCATTTCCAAGACCCTGCCGCGATGACATATCCGAGAGCACCCCCTCGACCAGCCGCGCCATTTCGAGAAAGCCGATCCGCCCGGCGATGAAGCCATCGAGCGCGGCCTCTTTGGCGGCGTTGAAGACCGCGCCCGAAAGCCCGCCCGTGGCCATCACCGCCCGCGCCAGACGCAGCGCGGGGAAGCGGTCTTCATCGGGCGCGCGGAAGGTGAGCTGGCCGATCTGCGCCAGATCGAGGCGCGCAACGGGCAGCTCGGCGCGTTCGGGCCAGTTCAGCGCATAGCCGATCGCGTGGCGCATGTCGGGTGCACCCAGATGCGCCATCAGCGCGCCGTCAGTGAACCCCACGAGCGCATGAACAAGGCTCTCGGGGTGGACCAGCACCTCGATCCGCTCCGGCGCGATGCCGAAAAACTCGCGCGTTTCAATGACTTCCAACGCCTTGTTGAACATGGACGCCGAATCGATGGTGATCCGCTGGCCCATCGCCCAATTCGGATGGGTCGAAGCCTCGGCCACCGTCGCATGGGCGAGCCGCTCCAGCGGCCAGTCGCGGAAGGCGCCGCCCGAGGCGGTGATGATGATCCGCTCGACCGCGGCGATGTCTTCACCCACCAGCGCCTGAAACACCGCCGAATGCTCGCTGTCAACGGGCAGGATGCGCGCGCCATGCCGCGCGGCTTCCGCCATCAGAAGCGGCCCCGCGGTCACCAGCGATTCCTTGTTCGCCAGCGCCAGCGTCGTGCCCTGCGAGAGCGCGGCGAACCCCGGCGCAAGCCCCGCCGCCCCCACAATCGCGCTCATGATCCAGTCGGCGGGGCGCAGGGCAGCCTCGATCAGCGCGGCGGGGCCGGCCGCCGCCTCGATCCCCGATCCGTGCAGTGCGGCCCGCAAAGCGGGCAGGCAATCGTCATGCGCGGTCACCGCGATTTCGGCGCGATGCGCGCGGGCTTGGCTCGCCAGCAGATCGACATTGCGCCCGCCGGTCAGCGCGACCACGGCAAACTCGCCCGGCCGCCGCGCGATCAGATCAAGCGTATTGACCCCGATGGAGCCGGTCGAGCCGAAAACCGTGATCCTGCGCATCTCGTCCCCACTTAGAGCCCGCCGAAGGGCAGCGGCATCAGTTTCATCACCACGAGCAGGAAGACCACCGCCCCGATCAGCGCGTCAAAGCGGTCGAGCACCCCGCCATGGCCCGGGATCAGGTTCGAGCTGTCCTTGACCCCCATCCGCCGCTTGATCGCGCTTTCGGCGATGTCACCCATCTGCCCGGCAAAGGCCACCAGCGGCGAGAGCCACACGAGAGCCC
>JACXUS010000387.1 GCA_014763785.1 Sphingomonadales bacterium
CCCTGGCGCCCCGCAAGGGGCGCCAGGGGGCGGGGGCGCGGACCGCGTGCGGTCCGCGCCCCCGCCCCTTGGCGAGCGTTGCGCGTCAAAGGCGCCGGGCGCCTCAGGCGAGCGCGGTTTCCAGCGCCGCTTCCAGCGCGGCCACATCCTCGACCCAGATCAGCATCTCGGCCAGCGAGGGATCGGCGAAGCCCTCGGCCACGATCTGCGCGACCATCGCGCGCAGGGGTTCCCAGTAACCCTCGGTATTCAGGATCAGGATCGGCTTGCCATGCAGCCCGATCTGGCGCCAGGTCAGCACCTCGAACAGCTCATCGAGCGAGCCCGCGCCCCCCGGCAGCACCACGATCGCATCGGCATTCATATACATGACCTTCTTGCGCTCGTGCATGGTCTCGGTGATGACGAAGGTCGACAGGTCGCGCTTGCCGACCTCGCGCGCGAAAAGATGCACCGGGATCACGCCGAAGGTCTCGCCGCCCGCGGCCTGAGCGGCGCGCGCCACCTCGCCCATCAGCCCGACATCGCCCGCGCCATAGACGAGCCGCCAGCCGCGTGCCGCCAGCATCGCGCCCGCCGCCCGGGCGGCGGCGGTATAGGCCGGCCGCACGCCCGCGCGCGAGCCGCAATAGACACAGACAGAGGCGGGGGGGACGCGCGAGGGGCTGGACATCAGGGGACCTTTCGACTGCGGCGATCCGCGCCGCCTTGAGTTTGATACCCGCTCGGATAAGCTTGCTCAAGACGCGCGGCGCGAGATCGCGCGGGAACCGAGGGGTTAGGGATGAACGAGGATCGGGCGCCGGGCGAGGCTGGTGCAGCGACGGGGGCCGCGACGGGGGCAGGGGCTGCGGCCGGTGGAGCTGCGGCCGGTGGAGCTGTGGCCGGGGGCGCGCGGCTGGCGGGCGGTGCCCGCGGTGCGCTGGCCGGGGGCGTCGCCGCGCTGGCGGTGCTCTTGGGCATGGCGCTGGTCTTCGGATTGCGTGTGGGCCCCCTGTCAGAGGGGCCCCTGTCTGAGGCGCCGACGGCTGCGCCCGAGGCCGCTGCCGGACCGTCCGCGACCGAAGCCGCCCGTCCCGTTGGCCTGATGGCGACCCCGCAGTCCGGGGCCGATGGCGCGGCGCAGACCGCTGCCCCGGCGGTTGGCGCAGGTGCCGCGGGGGGCGATCCGTCGAGCGCAGCCGAAGCCGCGGGGGGCGCATCAGGGGCCAGCCCCGCCGCCGATGCCGCGACTGCCGCGGCCACTGACACAGCCACAGCCAGCGCCGCGGATGTTGCGCGCTTCGATCAGCTGCGCGCCAGCGCCGATGGGATGATCACCCTCGCCGGTCACGCCGAGCCGGGCGCCAAGGTCGAGGTTCTGCTCGACGGGCAGGTGATCGACACGGTGACCGCGCTGGCGGGGGGCAGCTTCGCCTCGGTCGCCGATGCGGGCGGCGCGGTGGCGGGGCGGCTGTTGACGGTGCGCGTCACGGGCGCCGATGGCGTGGCGCGCGACAGTGCGGCCAGCGTGATCCTCGATCCGGGGGCCGATCCGGGCGATGGGGCCCCGGCGGTCGTGGTCGATGCGGCCGAGGGCGCGCGCGTGCTGGCCGCGGCCGATCCCGGGCAGCTGGTCATCGACACCTTTACCGCCTCCGAGACGGCGACGGGCGGGGTGATCTCGGGGCGCGGGGCGCCTGCGGGCGCGATGATCCGGGCCTATCTCGACGGGGCCGAGGCCGGGCTGACCGTGCCGCGGGCCGATGGGTCGTGGATGATCGCCCTGCCGGACATGGCCCCGGGGACCCATCCTCTGCGCATCGACGCGCTCGATGCGCTGTAAGCTGGGGTCAAGGGCGATCGACAACTTGACATTCCGGGGCAAAACTCGCAGGTACTCCCGGACGAGCTGTCCTGGTTGAATGGTGGCGGATGGGGTCAGGATTTGCACTTTTGCGGTCAGACCATCACGCGATCGCACCTGCAATTTGGCTGGTCCTGAGTCCGCACCCACCGGCGGCACTACTTCCAACAGGGAATTTTCCTCATATGACTGCAACACCAGGGGCGGCAAACCTCCCAGCCAAATCGAGCCAGTTTTACTGCCTTCATCATAGGCAATGAC
>JACXUS010000103.1 GCA_014763785.1 Sphingomonadales bacterium
TGTCCGAAGATGCGCTGGCCCGGTTCCGCCGGGGTAATATGGGGGTGGTTTTCCAAAGCTTCCACCTCATCCCGACGATGACGGCGCTGGAAAACGTCGCGATGCCGCTGGAAATCGCCGGTGTCGAGAACCCGTTCGAGCGTGCGGCGGCCGAGTTGGAGGCGGTGGGACTCGCCCATCGGCTCGATCACTATCCCAGCCAGATGTCGGGTGGCGAGCAGCAACGCGTGGCCTTGGCCCGTGCCGTCGCGCCGCGCCCCGCGATCCTTCTGGCCGATGAACCCACGGGGAACCTCGATAGCGCGACGGGCGAAACGATCATCGAATTGCTGTTCGGCCTTCAGGAAAAACACGGCGCGACGCTGGTTCTCGTGACCCATGCGCCCGATCTCGCAGCGCGCTGCGACCGGATCGTGGAGCTGCGCGACGGCAAGGTCGTCACCCCCGAGGGCGCGCCCGCATGAGCCTGTCGCTGACCATCGCCCGGCGCGAGCTGCGCGGCGGCATTCGCGGCTTCTGGGTGATGCTGCTCTGCCTGATGCTGGGGGTTGCCGCGATCGCCTCGGTCGGGCTGGTGCGTTCCGCGATCGAGCGCGCGCTGTCCGATCAGGGCGCGGTGCTGCTGGGCGGCGATGCGCAATACGAATTCACCTATCGCCGTGCCAAGCCCGACGAGCTGCAATGGATCACCGATCACGCGACGGCCGTGTCCGAGGTGATCGACTTCCGCTCGATGCTTTCGACCGGCATCGATCCCGCCGACCGAGCGTTGACGCAGGTGAAGGCGGTGGACGGGGCCTATCCGCTGACCGGAAAGCTGCAACTCGATCCGCCCGTGACGCCTCAGGCGCTGAAAGGCGAGGGGGGCGTTCCGGGGATTTTCCTTGATCCGATCCTGGCCGACCGCCTTGGTCTCAAGCCGGGCGACAAGGTCCAGCTGGGCGGGCAGGATTTCGTGATGATGGCGCGGATCGTGCGCGAAGCCTCGGGCGCGGTCGGCAAGGAGGTGCGCCTGCGCACCGAAGGCGAAGCGACCGAAGTCGACAAGACGGTGATCGAACGGCTCGCCGATCCGCTCACCCATATGATCCGCAACGCGGTCGATCACGGGCTCGAAACCCCGGAGAAGCGTCAGGCCGCCGGGAAACCGCCCGAAGGCGTCATCACCCTGTCGGCGCAGCATCGCTCGGGCCGCGTCGTGATCGAGGTCGTTGACGACGGCGCCGGGATCAACCGCCCGAAGGTCCGCCAGATCGCCATCGACAAGGGCCTGATCTCGCCCGATGCCGCGCTCAGCGACACCGAGATCGACAACCTGCTGTTCCTGCCCGGCTTCTCGACCGCCGATCAGGTCTCGGCCCTGTCCGGCCGCGGCGTCGGCATGGATGTCGTGCGCTCGGCGATCCAGTCGCTTGGCGGGCGGATCACGATCACCTCGGAGCCGGGCAAGGGCACGCGCTTCTCGATTTCGTTGCCGCTGACCCTCGCCGTGCTCGACGGGATGGTGGTCAATGTCGCGGGCGAGACGCTGGTCGTCCCGCTGTCGGCGATCCTCGAGACCGCGACGCTGTCCTCCGATGATATCCGCTCGCTCGGGCCCGAAACCAATGTGATCCATGTCCGGGGCGCCTTCGTGCCGCTCTATGACCTCGGCGCCGAGCTGGGCTATCGCAGCCCGAAATCCTCCTATGACGGCGGGATCGTGCTGCTGACCGCGCAGGAAAACGGCGCCCGCTCTGCCCTTGTGGTCGATGCGATCATGGAGCAGCGCCAGGTGGTGATCAAAGGCCTCCAGCGCAGCTACGGCCATATTCCGGGCGTCGCGGCCGCCACGATCCTCGGGGATGGCCAGATCGCGCTGATCCTCGACCCCGCCGACCTCGTTCAAAACGCCACTGGCCGGACCCGCTCCGCCGATTTCGCCCTCGCAGGATGACATCATGACCGAACAAAACACGCAAAGCACCTCGGAAGTGGAACTGCTGTCCTTCCGCCTCGCAGATGAGGAATACAGCGTCGACATCATGTCGGTGCGCGAGATTCGCGGCTGGACCCGCGCGACCCCGCTGCCGCATGCCCCGGCCCATGTCCGCGGCGTGATCAACCTGCGCGGCACGGTGCTGCCGGTCGTCGATCTCTCGGTGCGCCTCGGCATGGCGCCGGTGGAGGGTGACGCGCGCAACGTCATCATCGTCGTGCAGGTGGGCAGCCAGACCGCCGGGCTGCTGGTGGATGCGGTCTCCGACATCCTCGCGCTGCCCCGCAGCGAGTTGCAGACGCCCCCGGAACTGGCCGCGGATACCGCGCACAGCTTTATCGAAGCGCTGACCATCGTTGAGGGGCGGATGATCCGCGTTCTCGATCTCACCGCCGTCCTGCCGGACGACACCGCCGAGGCCGCATGACAACCCTGCCCCCGCCTTCGACTTTCGATCACCGCGGCCCGAGCGATTCGGAGCTGCGAGAGATCGCGAAGATCATCTATGACCACGCCGGGATCGTGATCGCGCCGGGCAAGGGCTCGATGGTGCAATCGCGCCTCGGCAAGCGGCTGCGCGCGCTCGGGCTGAAGTCCTATACCGACTATATCGCACTCGTATCCTCCGAGGCGGGCAAGGAAGAGCACCGCCACATGGTTTCAGCGCTGACCACCAACGTCACGCATTTCTTCCGCGAGAATCACCATTTCGAGCTGCTGCGCGACCGCGCATTGCCGCCGCTGCTGGAGCGCGCACGCGCAGGCGGCCGGGTGCGGCTCTGGTCGGCAGGCTCGTCGAACGGTCAGGAAGCCTATTCGATGGCGATGACCCTCGCCGAACTGGCCCCCGATCTCGATCGGCTCGACATCCGGATCCTGGCGACCGACATTGACCCGGTGATGATCGCGCATGGCACGCGGGGCTATTATGATACCGCGCTGGTCGAGGCCGTCCCTGAAGCTCTGCGCCGGAAGTATTTCCAGCCCGAGGACGACGGGCAGCGGGTCATCCCCGCCCTGCGGCGCCTGCTGGCCTTCAAGGAACTCAACCTGCACGACCCCTGGCCGATGAAAGGCCAGTTCGACGTCATCTTCTGCCGCAATGTCGTGATCTACTTCGATCCGGAGGCACAGGAACGCCTGTGGCGCCGCTTCGAAGAGGCCCTCAACCCCGGGGGCTGGCTTTTCGTCGGGCATTCCGAACGCGTTCACCAAAGCGGCCATTCAAAACTCGTTTCGGCGGGCATCACGACCTATCGCCTGCCGGATGCGGGCCCTAATACCGGAGGCAGCCAATGGCGTTGAGAGACCAGCTTCGAATCATGGTGGTTGATGACATGTCCACCAGCCGCGGGCTGATCACCCAGGCACTGGATGCGATGGGGATCCGTCAGGTGGGTTATGCGAGCGACGGACCGGGGGCACTTCAGATCCTCGAGAAGGCACCCGTTCATCTGGTGATTTCCGATTTCAACATGCCCGAAATGAACGGCCTTCAGCTGCTCCACGCCCTGCGCAGCAATGCGAAAACCAAGGGCGTCGGCTTTATCCTGATCACCGGGCGCGCGGACAAGGAAATCATCGACACCGGCCGCAAGCTCGGGATGAACAACTTCCTGAAGAAGCCGTTCACCCCGCAGGAACTGCGCAACTGCATCGAGGCAGTGGTGGGCCGGCTATGATCGAGCTCAAGGAGCAAAGCAGCCTCAAGCTCAAGCGTCAGGACTTGCCGCTCGATGCACTTGCTGCGCGGATCGGCGACGAGCTGGATACGCTCGCCCGTCTGTCCGCCGAAGTGCAGCGCGCCCTGTCGCTGTGCCATTTTGCCGATCATACCGATCCGACCGCGATCCGCGGATTGCAGGGGATCGACCGGATAACTCAGGCGCTCGAAGACCTCGGGCGTCTGATGGCTGCGGTCTCGGGCGAAATCCCGAATGATGTGAAATTGCATTCGGTGCCGATCCTGTCGCGGCTCCGCCTGCATGAATTGATCAACAATTTGAATCCGTCCGCGACCACACCCAAAGCCGAAGCGAGCGAAGGCGACATTCAGTGGTTCTGACGGTTCAGCGCCGTCACTGATACCTTGAATGGGATCCGGCGCGGCTATGCCCATACGCATGCGCGCAAAGAGGCTCGAAACCATGACGGCCAGAGACCGGCTTCATGCCCGCGCGCGAGGCCGCGGCTTCTTGCAAATCTGCTGACACATCGGAGCTGAAAGGCGCGCGCCGAATTCGAGCCGCAGGCGTCATACGGCCCCCATCCCAAGCGTCGCGAGCTGTCAGAACAGTTCGACCTCGTTTCCGGGTTTCGGCTTTGCCACGGTTTCGAAGACTTGGGCCTCGCCCAGAAGCCGCTGGCGGGCGCGCCCGTCGCTCGGCCAGAATTCAATGCGACGCGCCTGAGTGCCGCCGAGACTTTGGCCGACGCAGTCGATCCCTTCACGCGACAGAAAATCCAGCACGAATGTCGCGTTCTTCTGGCCGATATCCGACAGCCCGGCAATCATCCGGGCGCCACCGAAGACTTTGGCCTTCAGACGCTGCCGGCTCGCGCCGGATTTGATCAACGCGTTAATCAGGATCTCCATCGCATTGACCCCGAAGCTCGCCGCCTGGATCGTGATCCCGCTGCTCTCCGGCAGAAGAAAGTGGTTCATGCCCCCCAACCGGGCCGCGGGATCGAACAGGCAAGTCGCCACACAAGAGCCGAGGATCGTCGAGATCGACTCGTGCTCGGGGTCGCTGATCGCATATTCCCCCTGCGAAATGTGCCGCGGACGGGGGGGCTGTTGTTTCGTCATTCTATCCCACCCGAAGTTGACTGGAGATTTCATCGCCGCCAGCGCGGCCACAGAGTTTCAGGATCTCATCGGACATGCGCCCGAGGGGAACCGCGCGTTCGGCGGCGCCGATCTCGAGAGCGGCGCGGGGCATGCCGAAGACAACGCTGGTCGCCTGGTCCTGCGCGAGGCAATGTGCCCCCGCCGAGCGCAGGCGCCCCATTCCTTCGGCGCCATCGCGGCCCATCCCGGTCAAGAGCACCGATACGACCCGCGGCGCGATCGTCACCGCCGATTCGAACAGAACATCGACCGAAGGCCGGTGGCCATTCCGCTTCTCGGCTTCGATCAACCGGCACCGCGGCGCCTCTCCCCCCGTGACGCCCAGATGGTAGTCCCCGCCGGGCGCAAGATAGACATGGCCCTGCAACAAGGGGGCATCAGGATGCGCCAATGACATCGAGGGGGCGATCCGGCTCGATAGACGCTTGGCAAAGCTGGCAAGAAAGCTCTCGGGCATGTGCTGCGTGATCAGGGTCGGCGGGCAATTCTCGGGATAGCCCGACAGCAGCGTCTCAAGCGCATCCACGCCGCCGGTGGAGGAGCCGATGAGAACATAGCGGCCATTCCAGCGAAAGCCGGTCGCCGGTTTGCTGGCGATCCGGCTGCGCGGGTCGCGAATATTCGCATCGGCCGCGGCGACCAGAAGATCTGCGAGGTTCAGGAAGGTTTCCGGCAGACGATCGGCATTCGGTTTCCCCACGCATTCGACAGCGCCAAGCGAGAGCGCCTCGAGCGCCGCGGTCGAGCCGCGCTGGGTCTCCGTCGAGATCATCACCACCGGCATCGGCCGCAGCCGCATCAGCTTTTCGAGAAAATCGAGCCCGTTCATCCGGGGCATCTCGACATCAAGGGTCATGACATCAGGACAAAGCAGCTTGATCTGCTCGCGCGCCTCGTAAGGGTCCGAGGCCTCGCCAACAACCACGAGGCGGCGATCCCCGGCGAGACGGTTCCGGATCAACTGCCGGATCGTCGAGGAATCGTCCACGATGAGCACGCGCTTGGCTTCCATGAATGGCCTTTCCATCCTTGATGGGTCGAAATGACCCGAACACTCCGATCAAAATTCTTCCCAACTGTCATCGACAGGGGCCTGCGCAAGCGCGGTGGCCCGGCCGGGTGCGCCCACTGCGGCGCTGCGCACGGCGGCGGCGGGCGGGGGCTCAGCGCGTGGCGCAGCCCGGCCGGGCCCGCCCGAAGTGCGCGCAGGTGCGCCCGAAGCCGCCACGTCCGGTGTGCGGAACCGTGAGGTTGCCGCATTCAATTCGCGCGCGCCCTGGCTCAGGGCATGGCTTGCGGCCGTCGTCTCTTCGAACATCGCGGCGTTTTGCTGAGTGACCTGATCGAGCTGGTTGACGGCCAGGTTGATCTCGGCCAGGCCAGAGGCCTGTTCGCGCGAGGATTCCGCCAGATCGGACACCCGGGCCGCGATATCGGTCACCGCGACCAAAATCCCCTGCAGGGCCTGCCCGGTCTCGCCGACCAGATCGACACCGCGGCGCACCTGCTGGGTCGAGGCAGAGATCAGCGCATCGATTTCGCGGGCGGCTTCCGAGGAGCGTTGCGCAAGCGCGCGCACCTCGGAGGCAACGACTGCGAACCCGCGACCGGCCTCGCCCGCGCGTGCCGCCTCGACGCCCGCGTTCAGCGCAAGCAGGTTGGTCTGGAACGCGATATCGTCGATCACCCCGATGATCCGGGAAATCTTGGTCGAGCTCTCCTCGATCTCACCCATCGCCGCGACGGCCTGCTGCACGATCTGTCCCGAGCTTTCCGCGCTGCTGCGCGCCTCGCTGACGACCCGGTCGGCCTCTGCCGCGCCGCTCGAGGCCGAGCCGACCGAAGAGGTCAGTTCGTCGAGCGCCGCCGCGGTCTGTTCCAGCGTCGCGGCCTGCTGTTCGGTACGGTGGCTCAGGTCCTCGGCCGCATTGCTGATCTCCCGCGCCTCGCCATCAATCGTCGTCGCATTGTCGATGACCGTCTGGATCGCCTGCGCAAGGGTCAGAACCGCGCGGTTGAAATCGGCGCGCAGCTCTTCGTAATCGGCGGCGAAGGCCTGATCGATCGTTGTCGTCAGATCGCCCTCGGACAGACGCTTGAGCCCGATGCGCAACCCGTCGACGACGGCGCGCTGCTGGTGTTGCATCTGTTCGGCGGACTCGCGCGCCTGCTGCAGCCGGGCCTCGACCTCGGTCACATCGGCGCCGATCAGCACCACCTTGAGCATGCGGTTGTTGCGATCGGGCACCGGGGTCACGCTGCCCTCGACCAGAACCGTGCCGCCATCGGGGCGGTGCAGCTCGAAGCGCCCGAGAACCGGCTGGAAGTCACCGATCCGATCCCAGAAGCCCGCGCAAGCGCCGACGCCTTCGATCAGGCCGCTGCGGTCGCGGCCCACCATCGCCTCGGCCGTTGTGTCGAGGCAGGCACAGAGATTGCCATTGGCGCGCACCACCTTGCCCGCCGTGCTGAATTCGCAGATCAGCTGGTTGGCATCGAGCGCATTGAGCAGCGCACGGTTCATCCGCAGCTCGGTCACATCGCGCCATTCCACGACGAAGCCAAACTGGCCCTTGCCGGGGATTTCGATCGCACTGACATCAAGGCCGAAGCGCGCCTCGCCCACGACGATATCGGCGTGATAGGGCAGATTGGCCGGGTCCGAGAGGATGTTGCGCGCCACCTCCGGCAATCCGTGGAACACATCCATCGAACGCCCGACGAGCTTGCCCGGCTCGATATCCGCGGTCACGGTGCGGAAATCCTCGAGCCGCTTCTCGACGAGCTTGTTGAAGGCCGCGTTGGTGTAGCTGATCCGGAAGTCGCGATCGACCATCATCATCGACGCCGAACAGGCCTCGAAGGCGGTGCTCTGGATCAGCGAATTCAGGCGCACCTCTTCGGCGGCCGAGAGCTCGCCGCGCAGCTCTTCAAGCGCGCGCGCAATGCCGCCGACCTCATCGCCGCGATCCTTGCCCTGCACCGTGATCGCCAGATCGCCCCCGGCAATCGCCCGCACCGCGCGGCCCACCCGTTCCAGCGGGGCGGCGAGCGAGCGCGCAAGCAGCCACGACACCGCGGCCAGAAGCGCCGCGAGCCAGCTCGCCTTGAGCAGCAGCGTGCGCGCAAGCCGCATGGCGGGTTCGGAAAACTCCGACACATCCTGTTCGATCACCGCGGCATAGTCATGATCGAAGAGCCGCAGCGGCCGATAGCTTGCCAAGGCCGGGTGCCCGGTCTGCCCGGTCAGGATCACCTCGCCCTGCGCGCCCTGACGCGCGGCCAGCACCGCCGCATTTTCCGCCTCAAGCGTCAGGATGGTCGGCGCCTGCGCCAGCCGCAGATTGCTGCGCATCACGCCATCGGGCCCGACCAGATAGCCCTGCCCGGTGTCACCGATCCCCCGCGCGGTCGCCAGAACGGCACTGACCCGATCGACGCCGATCTTGGCTACCACGGCCCCGGCCGTCTTGCCGTCGCCGCTGAACACGGGCAGCGCCAGATAGATCACCACCGGCCCGTCGGGAACCGCCGCATCCGGCAGGAAATCCGAGGCAAGCGGGCGCTCGCCCTTGTGCTTGAGCGCGGCCAGCGCCAGCTGCGCAAGCGGGGTTCCGGCATAGGGCCCGCTTTTCAGATCGGTCGCGAATTCATCGGCCTTGGTCACCGAATAGACCACCCGCCCCGCGGAATCGACCAAAAGCACATCGAGAAACCCCTTGCGCTCCAGATCGGCCACCAGACCCGGATGATAGCGGCGGTGCAGGATCGAATAATCCGTCACATCGCCCGCATCCTCCAGTTTGGCGCGTTCGCCCGCGGGATGGGGATTCTCGGTCAGATAGAGCGTGCGCAGATAGGCGCCGGGATCGGTGCCAAGCCGCTTCCAGCTGGCGCTGAATTCGCGGATCGCACGGCCGGTGGTCGGCAGCGCGGCCAGCCCCTGCGTCTCGTCCACGATCCGTTCGGACCAGTCGGTGAGCGTTGCCGCGCGGCTTTCAAGGGTGCGTTCGAGCCGATCCTCGGCCTCGGTGGTCAGCAAGCGACGGGCATCGGAATAGGCGCCAAGCCCCATGATCGCCAGCCCCGCAAGCCCCACCGTCACCAGCATCAAGGGCAGTTTGACCCCGAGCTTGAGGTTATGAATGACCGTCATCCAGCCCTCCAACTGCCGCAATGGCAGAATCGTCCCATGCGCAAATCTGCGCGCCTCTCGGGAACATGACCGGAACACCTAAAAATAGGCTTAAGCGCTGAAATCCTCAGCGCCCGAAAAAGACCGCCCGCAACAGGCCCGCGCGGCGGGCGAATTCCGAGGGCGCAAGCCGCCCCGCCAGCACCCGCCCGGGATCGCGTGCGGCGCGCGCAAGCACCCCCGGCGCCTGCCAGCCGCACAAAAGCGCCGCGCGCGCCTCGGGCGCGCCGCGCAGCTGCGGCCGGGCCCGGGCGATCCGCGTCATTGCGTCGCGCGCCAGCTGGGCCAGCGCCTCGGGGCGCGCGTCGGGCAAGGGGTGGCGCCCGCGCGCGATCAGCTCGGGCAC
>JACXUS010000388.1 GCA_014763785.1 Sphingomonadales bacterium
GGGACCGCGCCCCCGGCCCCCGGGCCAATGGAAAAGGGCCGCCCCCAAGGGGGCGGCCCTTTTCCATTGGCAATCCGCACCTCACCGGCCGCGGATCCGCGGGTCGAGCGCGTCGCGCAGCCCGTCGCCGATATAGTTGACCGAGAGCACCGTCAGCGAGATCGCCAGACCCGGCAGGATCACGCGGCTCGGGTAGAGCTGCATCTGATCGACCGCATCAAACAGAAGCCGCCCCCAGGTCGGGAAATCCGGCGGGAAGCCGAGGCCAAGGAAGCTGAGCGCCGATTCCGTGATGATCGCGCTGGCAATCCCCAGTGTCGCCGAAACCATGATGGGGCTGAGCACATTCGGCAGCACATGGCGCAGCACCATCCGATGCGCGGGCGTCCCGATCGAGCGCGCGGCCAGCACGAATTCGCGTTCCTTGAGCGCCAGCACCTCGCCGCGCACGATCCGCGCGGTCTGCATCCACGAGGTCGCGCCGATCGCGGTGACGATCAAGAGGAAAATCCCGCCCTCGGGGCCGAAGCTCTTCGACAGGGGATCGCGGAAGAGGGTCACCATGAGCAGCAAGAGCGGCAGAAGCGGCAGCGCGAGGAAGAGGTCCGTGAGCCGCATCAGCGGGCCTTCCAGCCGCCGGAAGTAACCTGCCAGCACCCCGATCAGCGTGCCCAGAACGATCGAGAGGCCCATCGCCGTCAGGCCCACGGCAATCGACACCTTCCCCCCCGCCAGCATCCGCGCAAGGATATCGCGCCCCAACTGGTCGGTCCCGAACGGATGCGCCGCCGAGAAGCCCTTGTTGCGCGCGCGCAGATCGACATAGGTCGGCGCCATGTCCCAGATGAGCGGCCCGATGAAGATCGCGGCCAAAATGATCACGAAGATCGTCAACCCGATCAGCGCGCCCTTGTGGGTCTTGAACTGGTCCCAGACATCCCACCACTGGCTGCGCGGCGGGCGGATTTTCACGGTCATGTCAGTCATAGCGGATCCGCGGGTCGAGGATGCCGTAGAGCAGGTCTGCGACAAGGTTGAAGAGCACGATCAGGATCGCGAAGATGAAGGTCAGCGTCATCACCATCGGCATGTCATTGGCATGGATCGACAGGATCAGCTGTTGGCCGAGGCCGTTCACCTTGAACACCTGCTCGGTGATGATCGCGCCGCCGAAGATCGTGGGCACGCCGAGCGCGATGACGGTCACAACCGGGATCAGGCTGTTGCGCAGCACATGGATCAGCACCACGACCTTTTCGGTCAGGCCCTTGGCGCGCGCGGTGCGGACATAGTCCTGACCGAGGTTGTCGAGCATCGAGGCGCGCATGAAGCGGCTGATCTGGGCGGCGTTATAGAGCGCCAGCACCGTCACCGGCATCACCATCTGGCGCACCTGCGCCCAGAAGCTCGACCAGTCGGTGACCTTCAGCGTCGTGTCATAGACGC
The DNA here is from genome assembly GCA_014763785.1 of Sphingomonadales bacterium. Classification (GTDB taxonomy): domain Bacteria; phylum Pseudomonadota; class Alphaproteobacteria; order Rhodobacterales; family Rhodobacteraceae; genus Rhodobacter. The sequence goes on from JACXUS010000388.1 coordinate 1,447, forward strand.
TCGGGAACCATTGCAGATTGACCGCGAAGACGATGATCAGCACGACCCCGGTGAAGAAGGTCGGCACCGAAAAGCCGATCATGCTGATGAAGGTGCCGATATTGTCGAACCACGAATATTGCCGATAGGCCGAGACGATCCCGATCGGCAAAGCGATCAGCACGCCCACGACATAGGCCAGCCCCACCACCATCAGCGTCTGCGGCATCCGCTCGGCGATGATCTGCATCACCGGCTGGCGGCTCTGGAACGAGATCACGCGCTGCATGCCCTCGCCGTAATGGGTGCCAAAGAGCGCATCCCACAGGTGCACGGGCTCGACCCAGAAGAACTGCTTGAGCCACAAGAGATAGCGCACCCACCACGGGCTGTTCAGGCCAAGCGCCTCGCGCATCTTGGCCTTGACCTCGGGCGGCACGGTCAGGGGCACATCGCCCAAGGGGTCGCCCGGGGCGGCCTCGAGCAGCAGAAAGATCACCAGAGAGATGATCAGAAGCGTCGGAATGGCGATCATCAATCGCCGCAGGGTAAAGGTGAACATCGGCGCCTCGGAACCTGTCTCATCACGAGAGTGGGGAGGGGGCCTGCGCCGCCGCAGCGGGTGCCATGGGCGGCGCAGGCCCCCTCCCCACTCTCGTGATGAGACAGGTTCCGAGG
>JACXUS010000389.1 GCA_014763785.1 Sphingomonadales bacterium
ACAAAAAGTTGAAAAAAGACAAGCCCGCCGCCGCGCCCCGGCGGATTGCCGCGCCCTGCCCCAAGGGCGTCCGGGAATCGGCTTTTGCTGATCCGCGCCTTTGCCTATATCGGCGGGAAACCTGACTCGGGCCCGAGTCGGGGTATCATGGCTGGGATGGGACATATGGCTTCTTTGGGCGGGATTTTTTCCTCGGATATGGCGATCGACCTCGGCACGGCAAACACCCTCGTCTATGTCAAGGGCAAGGGGATCGTGCTGAACGAGCCCTCGGTGGTGGCCTATCACGTCAAGGACGGCAAGAAGCAGGTCCTGGCCGTGGGCGAGGATGCCAAGCTCATGCTCGGCCGGACGCCGGGCTCGATCGAGGCGATCCGCCCGATGCGCGATGGCGTCATCGCGGATTTCGACAGCGCCGAAGAGATGATCAAGCATTTCATCCGCAAGGTGCACAAACGCTCGACCTTCTCGAAACCGAAGATCATCGTCTGCGTGCCGCATGGCGCGACCCCGGTCGAGAAACGCGCGATCCGTCAGTCGGTTCTCTCGGCGGGCGCCCGCCGCGCCGGTCTGATCGCGGAACCCATTGCAGCCGCCATCGGCGCGGGCATGCCGATCACCGACCCCACCGGCTCGATGGTCGTCGATATCGGCGGCGGCACGACCGAGGTCGCGGTGCTCAGCCTCGGCGATATCGTCTATGCGCGCTCGGTGCGGGTCGGCGGCGACCGGATGGATGAGGCGATCATCTCCTATCTGCGCCGCAACCAGAACCTGCTGGTGGGCGAATCCACCGCCGAGCGGATCAAGACCACGATCGGCACCGCGCGGATGCCCGACGATGGCCGCGGCGCGAGCCTTCTGGTGCGCGGCCGCGACCTGCTGAACGGCGTGCCGAAAGAGGTCGAGATCAATCAGGCGCAGGTCGCCGAGGCGCTGGCCGAGCCGGTGCAGCAGATCTGCGACGCGGTGATGCAGGCGCTGGAAACCACGCCCCCCGATCTGGCTGCCGATATCGTCGACCGCGGCGTCATGCTGACCGGCGGCGGCGCGCTTCTGGGCGAGCTCGACCTGTCCTTGCGCGAACAGACCGGCCTCTCGATCTCGATCGCCGATCAATCGCTCAATTGTGTTGCCCTCGGCACCGGCAAGGCGCTGGAATACGAAAAGCAACTGCGGCATGTGATCGACTACGACAGCTGAGCCGACCCGGCGCCCGAGCCAAGCCCGGGCGCCCGCGCCCAAGGGAAGACCAAGTGGCCCGAAACCGCGACGACGAGGATTACGCAGGCCCGCTGCGCCGCATCGGCATAGCCGTGCTGGCGCTGCTGCTGTTCGTCACCTTCCTTGTCTGGCGCATCGACAGCCCGCGGATCGAGCGGCTGCGCCATGCCTTCATCGACCGCTTCGTGCCGACCTTCGACTGGGCGATGGTGCCGGTGACGCAGGTGCTGGACATGATCGACGGGTTCCAGTCCTACGCGCGGATCTATCAGCAAAATCAGGAGCTGCGCCGCGAGTTGCAGCAGATGAAGGCGTGGAAAGAGGCCGCCGTTCAGCTGGAACAGCAAAACGCCAAGCTGCTCGCGCAGAACCAGGTGCGGCTTGATCCCAAGCTCACCTCGGTCTCGGGGGTGGTGCTGGCCGACAGCGGCTCGCCGTTTCGGCAATCGGTGCTTCTGAACGTAGGCTCGCGCGATGGCGTGGTCGATGGCTGGGCGACGATGGATGGCTTGGGCCTTGTCGGGCGGATCTCGGGGGTTGGCCGCACCACCAGCCGGGTCGTGCTGCTGACTGACACCTCGAGCCGGATTCCGGTGACGATCCAGCCCTCGGGGCAGCGCGCGATTCTGGCGGGGGACAATTCGGCGCTGCCGCCGGTCGATTTTCTTGAGCATCCCGAGCAGGTGCGCCCCGGCGACCGGGTGATCAGCTCGGGCGATGGCGGAGTGTTCCCCGCGGGCCTTCTGGTCGGGCAGATCGTGCAGGGGCAGGACCGGCGGCTGCGGGTGCGGCTCGCCGCCGATTACGAACGGCTCGATTTCCTGCGCGTGCTGCGCAGCCACCCGGCCGAGCGGCTGTTGGATGCCGGGCCCCTGATC
>JACXUS010000104.1 GCA_014763785.1 Sphingomonadales bacterium
CCCCTATATTCCCCCTGTTCGGGTTCGCCCGGACTATGGGCATAAACGCGCACGGAATAAGCGGATCGGACCCGGGGGCGGTACCCGGCGGCTCCACCAGACTTCCCTCGTTGGGGGTGCATGGGGCCGAAACAGGATCGACGAACGTCTAAAGGTGATTGCTTTGTCTCGGTGAGCTACCACCGTTATCGGTGCAAAATGTACAGTTGCCAACGACAACCGTGCTCCGGTCGCTCTGGCTGCGTAAGCAGCTCGGGTAACCGAAACCTAAAGTCCTTACGCTTAGCCGCCTAAGGCGGGGCTCGCAGGTGCCTGGCAACAGAAACCTGCACCTTCCCCCCCTCTCCTGCATTTTCCCGGCCCGTCTTGCCCGGCCCGTCTCGCCCGTCTTGCCCGGCCCGCCACGTCTGCCGGCGCTGCGGCGTGCCTCGCCCGGGCCCCTGCGGCGCGCCGGCAGGGCTGCGCATTTCGCTTGCCAGCGCGCGCGCCCCCCGCGCAGACTGGGCCATCCAGTCCCGGAGGTTTCGATGCGCCCGACCCTGTGGCCCGCAGCCGCTTTTGCCGCCCTTGCCCTGACCGCCCTGCCCGTCCGCGCCGAAGACGCGCTGCCGAAGCTTGGGCCCGATGCCGTGCCGCTGACCGCCGATCACGCCTATCTGGCCGCGGCACCTGCGCCCGATTACTGGGCCTTCGCGCCCTTCGTGAAGCCGCAATTCACCAGCTCGGCCTGTGGCGTGGCCTCGGTGACGGCCGCGGTGAACGGGCTGGCCGGTCTGCCCGCGCTGGCCGAGGAGACGGTGATGAGCCAGCCCGAGATGCTCGACCTGATCGGCTCGGACGCGTGGGCGGCGATCTCGGCCGAGGGCGGCGACGGGGTGAAATTTGCCCAGCTCGTCGATTTTGCCACTCAGGCGATGACCGCGCGCGGGATTGCGGGCCGGGTCGAGACCTTCCACCCCGCCGAAGCGGGCGCCGAGCCCACCCCCGAGATGGGCGCGAAACTGCGCGAGATCCTCGCCGCGAACGAGGCTTCGGCCGATGACGTGGCGCTGATCTATTTCAATCAGGGCGTGGTGACCGGCGATTGGGACGGGCCGCATGTCTCGCTGATCGGGGCCTATGATGCGGGTGCCGACCGGGTGCTGATCCTCGAGGTCGATCAGGACTGGTATATCCCCTATTGGACCCCGGTCGATGTGGCGCTGGCGGCGATGCTCAAGCCCACCTCGGCCGAGCATGGCGTTCTGGAGGGGGAGACCGGCGGGATCGTGCGGCTGATCCGCTGAGCGCTTCCCGTCAGGTCATCGCCTGTGACTGGTGGGGTATTAACGGGGGGGTATTAACCGGGGGGCGTTAACCACGCCTCAATCTGTCCGTTGCAATCTGCGAACGTCGCACAGGCGATGGACATGGACGGGCAAGGACAGGCGATGACCAAGGTCGAAATTCTGAACGACTGGTTTCAACGGATCTGGATCGCGGGCGAGATCGAGGCGATTCCCGGCTTCTTCTCGGCGCGGTTGCAGGCCAGCGGGGTGATGTCGGGGCTGGAGATGGGGCCGGAGGATTTCTCGGCGCTGATTCCCGCGATGCGCGCGAAGGTGCGCGATTTTTCGGTCGAGATCGTGCATGCGATCGACCAGGGCGACTGGCTCTGGACGCTGCAGATCATCCGCGGGCGGGCGCGCGAGACGGGCGCGCCGCTCGAATTCACCGGCCAGCTTGCGGTGCGCTTCGAAGGCGACAAGATCGCCGAGGCCTATAATCATTACGACCTGATCGCGGTCTTCGAGCAGCTCGGCCAGATGCCGCCCGATACGCTGGGCCTGTGTCTGATGGGGGAACGCCTCAGTTGAGGGGCGGCGGTCGCGGGCCAGTGGCCGCGCCAGACCGCGGGCCAGATCGCGTGCCAGAGCACGCGCAAGGCCCCCCGCGCCAGGTCGTTTTGACCGGCCCCGCGCACCCCCTTCCCTTGCGCCGCGAATCCCTTATGTTGGGCGTAACGGCACGGAAAGGCATGCGATGACCCGCTCGATCGACTATGGCAATCTCATGCACCGCGCGATGCGCGGCCTGATCCAGAGCGTCCTGACCGACGTGGCGCAGAACGGCCTGCCCGGCGGGCATCATTTCTTCATCACCTTCGCCACCCAGCACCCCGAGGCGGAGCTGGCCGACTGGCTGCGCGACCGCTATCCCGAAGAAATGACCGTGGTGATTCAGCACTGGTTCGAGAATCTGACGGTCACCGAGGACGGCTTCTCGATCACGCTGAATTTCGGCAACAACCCCGAGCCGCTCTATATCCCCTTCGACGCGATCCATACCTTCGTCGATCCGTCCGTCGAATTCGGCCTGCGGTTTGAAACGCAGGACTTCGAGGATGAGGACGACGACGAGGACGAGGATGACGACACCCCGCCGCCGCCCCCGCGCGGCGAGGCGGAGGTGGTCAGCCTCGACAAATTCCGCAAGTGAGGCGGCCGGGCCGGCGTCCGGCCCCTGGGATGCTGGCCGGCGTCCAGCCCTTGAGATGTTGGCCCGGATGCGGACCGGGGCGTTGTCCCCACCGACAGCTGATCCCGGCATACCGCCGCATACCGATTGCAAAATCCGCTCCAAGCCCCTAAGACCAGCGCAACATCGTTGCTCACTGGAGGCCCACCATGACCGCAACCCGCACCGAGACCGACAGCTTCGGTCCGCTCGAAGTTCCCGCCGACAAATACTGGGGCGCGCAGACGCAGCGCTCGATCATCAACTTCCCGATTGGCTGGGAACGTCAGCCGGTGCCGATCATCCGCGCGCTTGGCACGATCAAGAAAGCCGCCGCCATCGTGAACGCGGCGCAGGGCGATCTGGACCCCGAACTGTCGAAGGCGATTCAGGCCGCGGCGCAAGAGGTGATCGACGGCAAATTCGACGACAACTTCCCGCTCGTGGTTTGGCAGACCGGCTCGGGCACCCAGTCGAACATGAACGCGAACGAGGTGATCTCGAACCGCGCGATCGAGATGCTGGGCGGCGTGATGGGCTCGAAAAAGCCCGTCCACCCGAACGACCATGTGAACATGGGGCAGAGCTCGAACGACACCTTCCCGACCGCGATGCATGTCGCCATCGGCACCCATACCCGCGACGTGCTGCTGCCGGGGCTCGAGAAGCTCTCGAAGGCGCTCTGGGTCAAGGTCGAGGAATTCAAGGATATCATCAAGATCGGCCGCACCCACACGCAGGATGCGACGCCGCTGACGCTGGGTCAGGAATTCTCGGGCTATGCGACCCAGGTCGATCGCGGGATCGAGCGCGTGAAACTGGCGCTGACCCATATCTATGAGCTGGCCCAAGGCGGCACGGCAGTCGGCACGGGCCTGAACACCCGCAAGGGCTATGATGCGGCGGTCGCGGCCGAGATCGCCAAGATCACCGGCCTGCCCTTCATCACCGCGCCGAACAAATTCGAGGCGCTCGCCGCGCATGACGCGATGGTGTTCTTCTCGGGCGCGCTGAAAACGGTCGCGGGCTCGCTCTTCAAGATCGCCAACGACATGCGTCTTCTGGGTTCGGGTCCGCGCTCGGGTCTGGGCGAGCTGATCCTGCCGGAAAACGAGCCGGGCTCGTCGATCATGCCGGGCAAGGTGAACCCGACGCAGGCCGAGGCGCTGACCATGGTCTGCGCCCATGTCATGGGCAATGACGCGGCGGTGGGCTTTGCCGGCTCGCAGGGTCACTTCGAGCTGAACGTCTACAACCCGATGATGAGCTATAACGTGCTGCAGTCGATCCAGCTTCTGGGCGACTCGGCCAGCGCGTTTACCGACAACATGGTCGTGGGCACCAAGGCCAATACCGCGCGCATCGAGAAACTGATGAAGGAGAGCCTGATGCTGGTCACCGCGCTCGCCCCCACTATCGGCTATGACAACGCGACCAAGGTCGCCAAGACCGCGCACAAGAACGGCACCACGCTGAAGGAAGAGGCGATCGCGCTTGGCCTTGTCGACGAAGAGACCTTCGACCGCGTCGTGCGCCCCGAGGACATGATCGGCCCGAAGGACTGATCCCTCAGGCGGTGATGCACAAATCAAAGGGCGGTCTTCGGGCCGCCCTTTCGCTTTGGGGGCCAGCCCCAAATCCGATTTGGGGGCCAGCCCCCAAACCCCCGGGATATTTCGGCACAGATGACGAGAAGAGTGTTTCTGCTCATCATCTGTGTCCAAATATCCCGGGGTGAATGGGCCGCAGGCCCAGAGGGGCAGAGCCCCTTTTCCGCCCATCCAAGGCGTGCGACACTGCGCCCATGTCGAACGTCACCAACCTGAACCAGTTCCGCAAGGCCAAGGCCCGCGCCGAGAAGCGCGCGGCCGCGGAGGAGAATGCCGCGAAATTCGGCCGCACCAAGGCGCAGAAGCGTCTGGAAGAGGCCGAGGCGGCGAAGGCGCGCGCAGCACTCGAGGCGCATCGGCGCGATGAACCGCCGGAGGGGCCGTGAGCCGCCCGGTCAAACGCTCGCTGACCTTGGGCGGGCACCGCACCTCGGTCACGCTCGAGGATGAATTCTGGGCGGCCTTCCGCGAGATTGCCTCGGCTGAGGGCAAGGGGCTCAATGCGCTCGCCGCCGAAATCGACGCGGCGCGCGGGGTTGAGACCGGGCTTGCCACCGCGATCCGGCTGCATGTGTTGCGCAGCCTTCGCGCGCGTCTTCAGCCCTGAGGCAGGCCGGTTTCGCAGCCCGCGCGCACCGCCCGTTCCGCGGCCGCCGCCAGCGCCTTGCGCGAGGGGAAATCGCGCACGGCAAGGGGCGCGTGGAACACGATCTCGACCGAGCCCTGCCGCCGCTCGGCCAGCACTTTCACCAGATGCGGGCCAAAGCCCATATCGCCCCACCAGCCGTAAAACCGCGGATCCGCGCCCTCGGGCGCGCGATAGATCACCGAGACCGGCTGGATTTTCATCACCTTGTCCAGATCATGCGCGTAGAAGGCCTGAAACAGGGTCGATTTGAAGGGCAGCACGCGGCAGGCATCGGTCGAGGTGCCCTCGGGGAAAAAGAGCAGATGGTGGCCCGCGCGGATCCGCGCCTCGAAGAGTTCGGTCTGCGCGCGCGCCTCGCGCGGGTCGCGGCGGATGAAGACGGTGCCCGTCGCGCGCGCAAGCCAGCCGATGCCGGGCCAGCGCGCGACCTCGGCCTTGGAGACGAAATAGACCCGCTGGCAGGCGTTGAGCGCGAAAATATCGAGCCACGAGCCATGGTTGGCGACCACCGCGCCGATCTCGGCCATCGGGCGGCCGGTCACGCGATAACCGATGCCGAGCACCGTGAAGGCCGCGCGGCAGACCGCTTGCGTCAGATGCGGCGTCCAGGGGCGGCGCTGGCCAAAGAGCGGCCATTCCACCGCCCGCAGCGCCAAGAGCAGCCCGAGCCCGCCATAGGTCAGAAGCCCCAGCACCGCCCCGCGCGCCAGCATCCGCAGCCGGTCGCCGGGCGTCAGCGCCCGGTCGGGCGGCGGCGGATCGCCGGCCCAGGTCGGCTGGGCCTCGCTCACGGGCGGCCCTCGGTGCGGCGGGTATAGAAGGCGCGGTGCTTGTCGCTCATCGCCTTGGTATCCATCAGCAGCAGCACATCGGTCGTGTTGAACGGATGGTCGATATAGGCGCCCTCGCCGACGAAGCCACCGAGCCGCAGATAGGCCTTGATCAGGTTCGGCATCTCGGCCATGGCGCGCGCCCGGTCCAGCGCCTCGGGCGCGACCAGATCCATCCGCTGGAAGTGATCGGCATGTGCGCGGGGGCGCAAAGCCTCGGGTGCCAGATGGTGATGGTGCAGCCAGGCAAGCGGCATCGCAAGGCTGGCAGCATCGGTGCCATGGAAACTGGCGACGCCGAAGAGGATCTCGATCGCGTGCTCCTGCACATAATCGGCCAGCGCATTCCACAGCACCAGCATCCCCGACCCGCCGCGATGCTCGGGCGCGACGCAGGACCGCCCCAGCTCCAGAAGCTTGCGCCCCGAGGCCCGCAGCTTGCCCAGATCATATTCCGCATCGCAATAGAACCGCCCCGCCGCCGCCGCCCGGTCCGAGGGCAACAGCCGATAGGCGCCCACGACATGTTCCAGAGTGTCGGGGTCGCGGCTTGGATCGACAAGGATCAGGTGATCATAGATCGGGTCGAATTCATCGGCCTCGATCCGGCGGTCGTGATCGACCAGCGGCCCGTCGCCGCCCAGCTCTTCGACGAAGACCGCGTAGCGCAGCCGTTGCGAGGCCAGCAGGTCCCGCTCGCCGCGCGCCAGCCGGACCTCGTAGGTAAACGTTTCCGCCGTCATCTGCCCCGCCCGTTCGCTTGCCGCTTTCTACGGCAGGAGGCGGCGCAATTGCAACCGGATCGCGGCGGCAGGCGCGCCCAAGGTCCGGTGCGGGCCGGGCCCCGCGCCTGTTACCGGGGCTGGACCGCAACCCGGGGTTGTGCAACACTGGCCGCGTCCCGAGGTCAGGAGCCGATGCCCGAGCCCCTCCCCCAGCCCCCGCGCCGCAGGCGCGACCGCACCAACGCCCGGACGCGCGGCGTTAACCTTTTTGGTGCCGTTAACCTTTCGCTAACCTTGATCGGGAATAACAAGGAAAAGCTGTATCCGGCGGCCGTCGATGACCTGCTTGCCGGCATGTTCGAAGTTGACCGTGATCCGGTCACCGATGCGCGACTGCACCTGACCCAGGCCCCAATCGGGCGCCTGCGGGTTGCGCACCATCATGCCGGGCTCGAGGAATTCGTTCATGCTGCGCTACCTTTGGGAATTGACCGATGCTGATGGACCAGGACGCGACCCTTGCCGCCCAGAGCCTAGAGACCGATGCCGATCTGGTGGCGCTGGTCGGATCGCGACTCTGTCATGACCTTATCAGCCCTTTGGGCGCGATCGGCAACGGGGTCGAATTGCTCGGCATGAGCGGGATGGGCGCCAGCCCCGAGGTGCAGTTGATCGCCGAAGCCGTGGCCTCGGCCAATGCGCGAATCAAGTTCTTCCGGGTGGCCTTTGGTCAGGCGGGCGATCAGCGGCTGGGGCGCAGTGAAATCGTGACCGTGCTGCGCGAGATGGCGGGTGGCGGGCGGCTGACCCTCGACTGGCGCCCGGAGGGGGATCAGTCGCGCCGGGTAGTCAAGATGGTGTTTCTGGGCGTGCTCTGCCTTGAAGCGGCGCTGCCCTGGGGCGGCGAGATCGTGATTTCCGAGGCGGGCGGCAGCTGGCGGCTGGAGGCGCGCGCGCGGCGCACCAAGCCCGATCCCGCGCTTTGGGCGCAGCTGGAGGGCGCGGGCGGCGCGGTGGCCGCATCGCAGGTGCAATTCGCGCTGTTGCCGCGCGAGGCCCGCGCGCTTGGCCGCGCCGTGGCCTGGGAGGTGGGCGAGACCGGGGCGGCAATCGGCTTCTGAGCGCTTGACCGATCCGGGCGGATCGGCGCCTCAGGGCCGCAGTCTGACCGCAGTCTGGCCGATCTGGCCGCCGCGGCCGTGGGCTCGGCTCTTGAGCGATCCGCGGCCCCGACCCGACCCGGGCAGGCAGATGCGCCGCTTCTCCACATGAAAAGGCCCCGCAAGTGATTGCGGGGCCTTGATTTCTAGCCGGATCACTTGCGGCAAGTGCCGTCGCCGGTGACCAGATATTTGAAGCTGGTCAATTGCTCGGCGCCGACCGGCCCGCGCGCATGCAGCTTGCCGGTGGCAATGCCGATCTCGGCGCCCATGCCGAACTCGCCGCCGTCCGCAAACTGGGTCGAGGCATTGCGCATCAGGATCGCCGAATCGAGCCGCTGGAAGAAGCGCGCGGCGGTGGCGTCATCCTCGGTCAGGATCGATTCGGTGTGGCTCGAGCCATAGCGCCGGATATGGGCGATGGCGCCATCGACGCCCTCGACGATCTTCGCGGCGCAGATCATGTCGAGAAACTCGCGGCCGAAGTCGTCTGCGGCGGCCGTGACCGTGCCCGCGACATTCAGAAGATCATCCTCGGTGCGGACCTCGACGCCCGCCTCGACCAGATCCTCGATCAGCACCGCGCCGTGCTTGTCATAAAACGCCCGGTCGATCAGCAGGCATTCCATCGCGCCGCAGATGCCGGTGCGCCGGGTCTTGGCGTTCAGCACCACGCGCCGCGCCTTTTCCAGATCGGCCGCGCCATCGGCGTAGATATGGCAGATGCCCTCGAGATGGGCGAAGACCGGCACCCGCGCCTCGGCCTGCACGAGGCCCACGAGCCCCTTGCCGCCGCGCGGCACGATCACGTCGATATGTGCGACCGCGCGCAGCATCTCGGCCACCGCCGCCCGGTCGCGCGTCGGCACGAGCTGGATCGCCGCCTCGGGCAGACCCGCGGCGCGCAGCCCCTCGACCATGCAGGCATGGATCGCGCGGCTGGAATGGAAGCTCTCCGAGCCGCCGCGCAGGATGACGGCATTCCCGGCCTTGAGGCACAGCGCGCCGGCATCCGCCGTCACGTTGGGGCGCGATTCATAGATGACCCCGATCACGCCCAAGGGCGTGCGCACGCGCTGGATATGCAACCCCGAGGGCCGGTCCCATTCGGCGATGATCTGGCCCACCGGATCGGCCTGCGCCGCCACCGCCCGCAGCCCCTCGCAGATCGCCTTGATCCGCGTTTCGTCGAGCGCGAGGCGGTCCATCATCGCAGGCGTCAGCCCCTTCTCGGCGCCATAGGCCATATCCTCGCCATTGGCGGCCATGATCTCGACGCGCCGCGCCCAGACGGCCTCGGCGGCGGCGATCAGCGCGGCCTCCTTGGCGGCGGGTGGCGCGAAAGCAAGCTCCGCCGCGGCGGCACGCGCCGCCGATCCCATCTGGTCGATGAGCATCTTCGCGTCGAGCTGGTCTTTCATGACACCCTCCTGTGGTTGCCCCCTCTATAAAGGGCGGCGCAGCCCAGGGGCAAGACTCAGCCGCGGGCGAGCCCCGCACGGATCAGCTTGGCGAGGAGCAGCGCCCAAGGCAGGCCATGCAGCACAAGGTCGAACCCGTCGATCGGCCGCACCAAAGTGCCCGCCGCCAGCATCTTGAGCTTTTCCCACAGATGCGGTTCCGGCACGAAGGGCGCAAGGCCCAGCGTCAGCGCCGCGATCACCGCGATCGGCCAGTCGATCCGGTCAAGCAACTGTCCAAACTGTTTCATTGCTTCCTCCTGCTGCCCGCCCGGGATAGGCGCGCGCGGCGCCCCCCGCAATGCGACGATGCGCCCGGGGACGATCCTCGCGACGTTTCAAAGGGAGGAAAGTGGCGCGGTTGACGGGGCTCGAACCCGCGACCCCCGGCGTGACAGGCCGGTACTCTAACCAACTGAGCTACAACCGC
>JACXUS010000390.1 GCA_014763785.1 Sphingomonadales bacterium
CCGTGATCGCCCTGGGCTATTCGGGTTGGTCCGAAGGGCAACTGGAGCAGGAACTCGCTGACAATACCTGGTTGACCGTTGCGGCGACGACCGAGCTGATCTTCGATTATCCGGTTGAGGAACGTTGGGCCGCAGCAGCACGGAGTCTGGGTGTCGATATGAACCTGCTGTCCGGTGAAGCCGGTCACGCCTGAGTACGCCGCGAATCGCCATGACGACTTCGGTCGCGCCCGGAACTTGGCTGGCATTCGATTACGGAGCATGGCGTATCGGTGTTGCCGTGGGTGAGCGGCTGCCCTGAGTCATTTGGGGCGGCTGTTCCGGCAAGGCGCCGGAACAGCCGCTGGTACGTCCCGCAGCGCTTGTCCACAGGCAGAGTTTCGTTCTGAAGTGTTTGAAACCATAAAGGAAAGCTGACTTTCGGAAATGCCTGAAAAATAATCCTGCAAGCCTGCGAAAAGTTTTGCCGGGGCGCTGGACAAGGCCTGAGTGATCTCCTATAAGACCCCCACTTCCGGCGGTCACGCCACATGAAGTCAGGCCCAGATAGCTCAGTTGGTAGAGCAGCGGATTGAAAATCCGCGTGTCGCTGGTTCGATTCCGGCTCTGGGCACCACTTAAATCTCTGATCCCTCTTGGCTTCACCCTCGCGCCGCCATCTTTGTTGGCTAGGGCGTGACCTCTGCCCCCGGCGGTTTGACGCCCTGCACCCGTGGCGGAGTGAACCGGGGCGGCCGGTTCAGACCATTTCGGTGCGCTGCGAGCGGTCTGCGCGCGCCGGGACCGAAGCGCGGCGCAGCGCCTCGAAATCGACGAAGGGGGCTGCGGCCAGCAAATCCCGGGTATAGGGATGGCGCGGCGCGCGGAACACCTGCGCCACCGGGCCCTCTTCGACAAGGCCCCCCTGCCGCAGGACGCCGATGCGGTCGGAGATCTGCCGTACCACGCCCAGATCGTGCGAGATGAACAGCATCGTCATGCCCCGCGCGCGGCAGAGCTGCGTCAGCAGGCCAAGGATCTGCGCCTGCACCGACAGATCGAGCGCCGAGACCGGCTCATCGGCGATCAGGATCTCGGGCGACAGCGACAGGGCCCGCGCGATCGCCACCCGCTGGCGCTGCCCGCCCGAGAGCTGATGCGGATAGCGCGCGGCATGGTCCGGATCCAGCCCCACCTGTTCGAGCAGCTCGGCCACCGCCGCAGCCCGGCCAGAGCGCGGGCCGATGGCGTGCAGATCCAGCCCTTCGCGCAGCAAAGCGCCGATGCGCGCGCGCGGATCGAGGGCCGCCACACTGTCCTGAAACACGGGTTGCACACGCCGCCGCCAGCTCTTCAGTGCGGCGCCGCGCAGCATCGCCGGATCCGCGCCCGCGACCGATACGGAGCCCGCGGCCGGACGCAGGAAGCGCAGCAGCACCCGGGCCAGCGTGGACTTGCCCGACCCGCTTTCGCCGACAAGACCGAAAATCTCGCCGGGGGCGATGCTCAGGCTCACCCGGTCCAGCGCGGTCACGGCGGGGCCGCCCGCGGGCCAGGGGCGGCGATGCACCACGCTCAGGTTCCGTATCTCGATTGCGGCGCTCATGGCAGCGGCTCGTGGCAGCGCAGATGCGACGCGCCAAGGCGGCGGGTCTCGGGCAGCAGACGCGCGCAGCGGGCCGTGGCGCGCGGGCAGCGCGGCGCGAAGGCGCAACCGGGGGGCAGATCGCGCAGCGACGGGGCGTGGCCGGTCAGAGGCGGGTGGTCATGGGGGACCTCGGGCAGCGAGGCAAGCAGCCCGGCCGTATAGGGATGGCGTGGGCGCAGGAACAGGTCCGCCACCGGCGCGGTCTCGACGATCTGGCCCGCATAGGCGACGCCGACGCGCTGCGCGAGGCGCGCGACCACGCCCAGATCGTGGGTGATGAACAACATGGCCATTCCGGTCTCCTGTTGCAGGCGGATCAACAGCTCCAGCACCTGCGCCTGCACCGTGACATCCAGCGCGGTTGTCGGCTCGTCGGCGATCAGCAGGCCCGGGCGGCGCACAGCGGCCAGCGCGATCATCACGCGCTGGCGCTGCCCGCCCGACAACTCATGCGGATAGGCGCGCCAGAC
>JACXUS010000391.1 GCA_014763785.1 Sphingomonadales bacterium
CGATGAGGCTGAGGGCAATCCCGGCAAGGGCGGCAAAGCCCGCGGGGATCGCCGCGGCGCGACAACGGGCGGCGCGGCACCGGGTGGCGCGGCACATCAGCGCAGCCCCGGGGCCGCGCCTGTGCGCGCCGTTTCGTGGCCGCGGCCGGTGCCATGCAGCGTGCGGGGCGGCGGTCGGGGCGAGCGCGCTCTGCGGGTCGGAAAACGGATCATCTCGGCGCTCCTGGTCATGGGATGCCACCTCGCGCGGCATGGCTCCGGACCCCGGAGCCCAAGACGCAAGCCTGAGCCGCGCGCGTCCGAATGGCAAGGGCCGCCCGGCGGGGCGGCCCTTCGGGTCATCCGGCCCGGTTCACTTCTTCATCGGGCAGGTGTTCAGCCCAAGGATCGAGTAGAGCGGGCAGGTGCCCAGAAGCCCGGTCGCGAGCGGCACGATCCCGATCAGATAGGCCCAGCGATAGGCCGCATCGGCATTGAGGAAAAAGCCCGCCAGCAGCGCGAGCCCGACAACGATGCGCAGGATCTTGTCGATCCCGCCGACATTGGTTTTGAACATGGTTTTCTCCAGCCTTGGTGCAGTATCGGTCCGGGGCGCAGAGCCCCGCGATCGCAAGCAGGTTAACGCGAGTCGGCGCCCGCGTCTGTGACATGATCACCAAGGGGCTCAGGCCGCGCCATCAAGCGCAAGGCGGCGCAGCGCCTGCGGATCGGTCAGCCAGACCGTGCCGCGTTCGGTGCGCACCCAGCCGCGGCGCGCAAAGGCATCCAGCCTGCGCGAGATCACCTCGCGCGCCGAGCCGATCTGCGCCGCGATCTCGGCCTGCGTCGCCTGCACCCGGCCATCCTCGGCGCGGCGGGTGAGATACTCGGCCAGCCGGCATTCGACCGACTGGAACGAGACCCGCTCCATCAGCTGGATCATCCCGCCCATCCGCTCGGCGAAGGCGGCAAAGATCATCTGCCGAAAGAGCGGCGCCGCGTCCATCAGGCTCAGGAACAGCCCGCGCGGCACCAGCACGAGGCGGGTCTCCTCGGTGGTGATCGCCTCGGTCGAATAGAGCCCGTCGCCGCCCAACAGGCCGAGCGTCGTCTGCACGCAGCTCTGCCCCGGGGCGACGGCATAAAGGAGCAGCTCGCGCCCGTTCGCCCCGGTCAGGAACACCTCGATCCGCCCCGACAGAACCAGCGCAAAGCCCTCGACCGGATCGCCCGGGCGAAACAGCACCGCGCCGCGCGGCAGGGCCTGCGGCACAAGGCCCGCTAGCCGCGCCTGCGCCTGCGGCTCGAGGGCGCTGAGCGCGCCGGACTGTGCGATCCAGTCGGGAAGGGGGCGTGTTTCCATGTCGGGGGTTGTAGCGCCTCGCGCGCGCGGGGCGCAAGCGGTGGCGGCCCGGCTGAGACGGGCAAAGGGGTGGGGCATGCGCGGCGCTCCCTGCGGTGGCGGTTTTGGGGTTCTACGCCCGGCGCTCGTGCGGTCCGCCGCGGGAGGGACGTTTTGCCGCACAGGGTGCGCGATCCCGCCGCGATGCAAAAGGCCCGGCGCGGGCCGGGCCTTGGGGGTATTGCGCGCCGGGCGGGATCAGCCGCGCCCGCGCGCCTCAAAGCGCGGCAGCATCGCCGAGAAGTCGCGGCCGCGGCCGTCTTCTTCCTCGACGAAGCGGCCATAGAGCGCGGCGGCCATCTGGCCCATCGGCGTGTCGGCATCGGCCGCCTCGGCCGCCTGTTGCGACAGCCGCAGGTCTTTCAGCATCAGTTCCGCCGCGAAGCCGGGCTTGTAGCCATTGTCGGCGGGCGAGGTCGGCCCCACCCCCGGCGCCGGGCAATAGGCATTCATCACCCAGCTGTAGCCCGAGGAGGTCGAGACCACATCATACATCTTGCCCCGATCGAGCCCCAGCTTGTCGGCCAGCGCGAAGGCCTCGCAGGTGGCGATCATGGTGACGCCGAGGATCATGTTGTTGCAGATCTTGGCGGCCTGACCCGCGCCCGCCGCGCCGCAATGCACCGCCTTCTGGCCCATGACCTCGAAGAGCGGCTGCACGGTGGCGAAGGCCGCCTCCGAGCCGCCGACCATGAAGGTCAGCGTGCCCGCGGT
>JACXUS010000392.1 GCA_014763785.1 Sphingomonadales bacterium
TCAACCAGAAATGCCCGCTCATCATGCCCCCTCTGTTTGGGAGCTTGAATCATGCAGCCCGTGCAGCCTCAAGTCGATTTATGGGTCCTGACCCTAGGCACAGATGATGAGATAAGATTAACGCCCCCGGGCCAGTATCGGTGGCGCGATGCCGCCGGGTGGAAGGCTGCCCCGTCGTGCGGGCGGCCGGTGGCGGGTCTCAGTCGCGGATCACCAGATCGGCGGCGCGGCTCTCGGCGCGGATGGCCTGCGCATTGGGCAGATCGTTGCCCTCGATCCGGGCCGCGGCCTCGGCTGCGGGCAGGGCGGACCAGCGCGCGGCGAGGCGGGCGCGGAGCGTCGCCTCGGGCGTGGCAATCCGGATCGTCAGATCGAAGAGCGGCGCCAGATCGCGCCAGAGAGGCCGGGTGAGCAAGAGATAATTGCCCTCGATCAGCACCACGCGCGCCGCGGCCGGAACCGCCACCGCCCCGGGCACCACGGCATCGGCCGCGCGGTCGAAGCCGGGCAGGGCAAGGTCCTGATCGCCCGTGCGCAGCGTCCGCACCGCCGTCAGCAGGCCCTCGACGTCGAAGGTCTCGGGCGCGCCCTTGCGCGCGCGCAGGCCCTCTGCGTCGAGCCAGTCGTTCTCGCGGTGAAAGCCGTCCATCGGCACCACCGCGGCCGATCCGAGCGTGGCCGCCAGCTCGGCCGCCAGATGCGACTTGCCCGAAGCCGGCGCGCCGATCAGCGCGATCAGCACCCGATCCCCCTCGATCTGGCGGATATGGCCCGGCAGATCGGCGCGATCGACGCGCAGCTCGCTGTCCATGAAGGCGCCGACATCGCCCATCGGGCCGTTGCTGTCGCCAAGCCAGATCTCGGCCATCGGCCTCAGCCCATCGCCGCGACGAGGCGCTTGAGCTCGGCCACCGGGTCGTCCATCCGCCAGATTTCCTCGCCAAGCGCGAAGAAATCGGTGACCGGCGCCAGATCGCGGATTGCGGCCTCGGTGAGCGCGCCTTCGGCCACCACCGGCACTTCGATCATCTCTGACCACCAGGCGAAGAGATCGCGCTCGGCCCGCGCGCCGGTGCCAAGGCCGCTTTCGCCCGCCGGGCCGAAGCAGACATAATCCGCCCCCGCCTCGCCTGCGGTCATCCCGTCATGGCGCGAGGCGCCGCAGAAGGCACCGACGATCGCATCGGCGCCCAGATTCTTGCGCGCCGCCCGCACCGAGCGCGCGCCATCGGTCAGATGCACCCCGTCAAGCCCGTGGCGTTCGACCAGCTGGATGTGGTTCTCGATCACCAGCGCCACGTCATGCTCATGCGCCACCAGCCGCACCGCATCGGCCGCGCGCATCACCGCATCCTCGTCGCGGCTTGCCAGCGCCAGCCGCAGGCAGGCCACCTCGACCGCGCCCAGAACGCGGCCCAGAACCTCGGGGAAGACGTCCAGATCGAACGTCGGCGGGGTAAGCAGGTAAAGCTGCGGGCGATCCTCGGACATCGGGCCTCCTTGGGGTTTCGCGCCTTCTAGCGCAAGCCGCGCGGCCTTGCCAGAGGGCGCAGGCGGGGCTATCGGGGGGCAAAGGAGCCCAAAATGACCGAAAACCTCGTCTTTACCCTCGTGCGTCCGCAGATGGGCGAGAATATCGGGGCGGCCGCGCGGGCGATGCTGAACTTCGGGCTGGACCGCATGCGGGTGGTGGACCCGCGCGACGGCTGGCCCAATCCCAAGGCGGTGGCGATGGCATCCGGCGCGGCGGGTCAGGTGCTCGATTTCGCGGGTGTCTTCGACAATGTGGCCGAGGCGGTGGCCGATTGCGATTATGTCTTCGCCACGACCGCGCGGGGACGCGAGCTGCCGAAGCCGATTTTCACGCCCGAGGCCGCGATGGTCGAGGCGCGCAAACGCATTGTCGCGGGCCAGAAGGTCGGCATCCTCTTCGGGCCCGAGCGCACGGGGCTGGAGAATGACGACATCATCCGTGCCAATGCGATCATCACCGTGCCGGTGAACCCCGAGTTCTTCTCGCTCAACCTCGCGCAGGCCGTGTTGCTGACGGCGTATGAGTATTCGCGCCATACGATCGAGGCGGTGCCGGTC
>JACXUS010000393.1 GCA_014763785.1 Sphingomonadales bacterium
CGCCGCCTTCATCGTGGCCGCCGATCTGCTGGCGCTGACTCTGCTGGTGCCGCCGGGCGAGTTCGACGCCGACATCGTGGTCGGCACCACCCAGCGCTTTGGCATGCCCATGGGCGCGGGCGGCCCGCCGCATCGGATGCTGGAAGCACTGCGGCGCGATTACGCGATCTCGCTGCATGGCGTGGGGCTCTCGATCGGCAGCCCCGGGCGGCTCGACCGCGATCATCTGGCGCGGCTGCGCGCGCTGATCGACCGCTATCAGCCCGAGAGTTTTTCCGAGCATCTGGCATGGTCGAGCCATGGCGAGGCCTATCTGAACGACCTCCTGCCGCTGCCCTACACGCCCGAGACGCTGGCGCTGATCTGCGATCATATCGACGAGGTGCAGGAGGTTCTGGGCATCCGCATGCTGCTGGAAAACCCCTCGACCTATGTGATCTTCGAGCAGTCGAGCATCCCCGAGACCGACTTCCTCGCCCAGATCGTGCGGGCGACCGGCTGCGGGCTGTTGCTTGACGTGAACAATGTCTTCGTCAGCTGCACCAATCACCGCACCGATCCGCGCGCCTATCTGGGCGCCTTCCCGATGGCGCAGGTGGCCGAGATCCATCTGGGCGGCCATGCCGAAGAGGCGCTGCCCTCGGGGCCTTTGCTGATCGACGCGCATGGCAGCCCGGTCGCCGATCCGGTCTGGACGCTTTACGCCGAGGTGATCGCACGCACGGGCGCGCGGCCCACGTTGATCGAATGGGATAACGATGTGCCCGATTTCCCGGTCCTGCTGGCCGAGGCCGAGCGGGCGGGGCAGATCCTGGCCGCCGCCGCGGAGGGCGCCCATGCCCGCGCATCGTGATCTGATCGCGGCCTTTCACGCGGGGCTCGGCTCGGGGGCGCTGCCGCCGGGGCTCACCGCGGCCGACCCCGCCGAGGCCGGGCGGCGCTTTGCGGTCTATCGCAACAATGTGGCCCACAGCCTGACCCGGGCGCTGGCGACGCGCTATCCGGTGATCGAGCGGCTGGTGGGGGGCGAATATTTCACCGCGCTGGCGGCGGTTTACCTGCGCGATCACCCGCCGCGCTCGCCGATGCTGTTTGAATTCGGGGCGGAGTTCCCCGGGTTCCTTGCCGCCTTCCCGCCGCTGCGCGCGCTGCCCTATCTGCGCGACGTGGCGCGGATCGAGGCGGCGCGGGGCCGCGCCTATCACGCCGCCGATGCCGCCCCGGTGGCGCCCGCGCGTCTGGCGCAGGCCGGGGCCGCGCCGGGGGCGGCGCGGCTGACGCTGCATCCCTCGGTGCAGATCGAGCGGGCAGAATATGCCGCGCGCTCGATCTGGGTCGCGAACCAGCCCGGCGCCGCGCCGGTCCCCGAGATCGACGCCGCCCGCCCCGAGATCAGCCTGATCCTGCGCGATCCGGCCGACCGGGTGCTGGTGCTGCCGCTCGGGCGCGGGGATGCGGCCCTGCTGGGCGGGCTGATGCGCGGCGCGAGCCTGCTGCAGGCTGCGACCGAAGCCACTGCGGCCCATGACCCCGAACACGACCCGGGCGCGCATATCGCGCTGCTGGCCCGCGCGGGCGCAATCACCGACATCACCCTAGAGCCGAAGGACGCATCATGATCCAGACCCGTCAACCCGCCCTGCCCCGCCTGATCGCGCCGCTGATCGCGCTGAATGCCACCCTTGCGCGGCTGCCGTGGTCGGTGCCGGCGCTGGCGCTGCGGATCTTTCCCGCGGCGGTCTTCTGGGCCTCGGGGCGCACCAAGATGGATGGCTGGCAGATCGCCGACAGCACCTGGGTGCTGTTTCAATATGAATATGACCTGCCGCTGATCCCCTATCGTCTGGCCGCCGTTCTCGCCGTGATCGCCGAGCATCTGTTGCCGGTCCTGCTGGCGCTGGGGCTGGGCACGCGGGCCGCGGCGCTGGGGCTTTTGGGCATGACCGCAGTGATCCAGATCTTCGTCTATCCCGAGGCCTGGGTGACCCATGGCCTGTGGGGCGCCTGTTTCCTTGCGCTGATCGCGCGGGGGCCGGGGGCGGTGTCGCTGGACCATGCCCTCGGGCTGGACCGCGGGGCGCGCCACGGC
>JACXUS010000394.1 GCA_014763785.1 Sphingomonadales bacterium
CGACCGCATTGCCACGGCGCTCGCCGCCGTGGGCCTGACCGGGTTCGAACGGCGTCCCATCGGCGCGCTGTCGGGCGGGCAGATGCAAAGGGTGCTGTTCGCGCGGCTGCTCCTGCAGGAGGCGGACGTGATCCTGCTGGACGAGCCCTTCACCGCCATCGACGCCAAAACCGCCGCCGACCTCATGGCGCTGGTGCGGCGCTGGCATGGCGAGGGGCGCACGGTGGTCGCCGTGCTGCACGACCTTGACACGGTGCGCGCAGAGTTCCCCGAGACGCTGATGATCGCGCGCGAGCTGGTCGCGCATGGGCCGACGGCGCAGGTGCTGACCGCCGCCAACCTCTTGCGCGCGCGGGCGATGTCCGAGGCGTTTGACGACAACGCCCCCGTCTGCACGCCAGAGCAACGGGGCGCGGCATGATCGACCTGATCGTGACCCCCTTCCTTGACTTTGCCTTCATGCGCCGCGCGCTTCTGGGCTGCATCGCGATTTCCATCGGGGCCACCCCCATCGGCGTCTTCCTGATGCTGCGCCGGATGAGCCTGACCGGCGACGCCATGGCCCATGCCATCCTGCCGGGGGCGGCGGTGGGGTTCCTCGTGTCGGGCCTGTCGCTGGGCGCGATGACCATCGGCGGGCTGGTGGCGGGCATGGCGGTGGCGCTGCTGTCGGGCCTTGTCACCCGCGTGACCGCGCTGAAGGAAGACGCCAGCATGGCGGCCTTCTACCTGATCAGCCTTGCCGCCGGCGTGCTGATCGTGTCCGTCAGGGGCAGTTCGGTGGATCTGCTGCATGTGCTCTTCGGCACCGTGCTGGCGCTGAACGACGATGCGCTGATCCTGCTGTGTTCCATCACCACCCTCACCTGGTTCGCGCTGGCGGTGCTGTTCCGCCCGCTGGTGCTGGAATGTGCCGATCCGAATTTCCTGCGCTCGGTCAGCCGGCTGTCGGCGATCACGCATTTCACCTTTCTGGCGCTGGTGGTGCTGAACCTTGTGGCGGGGTTTCAGGCATTGGGCACGCTCATGTCGGTGGGGCTGATGATCCTGCCCGCCGCGAGCGCCC
This sequence comes from Sphingomonadales bacterium, assembly GCA_014763785.1. Classification (GTDB taxonomy): domain Bacteria; phylum Pseudomonadota; class Alphaproteobacteria; order Rhodobacterales; family Rhodobacteraceae; genus Rhodobacter. The sequence continues at coordinate 1,067 of JACXUS010000394.1, forward strand.
GGTTCTGGGCGCAGGGCATCGCGGGCATGATCGGCGTGGCGATCCTTGTCGCCGTCGCCTCCAGCCTGACCGGGCTGTTGCTGTCCTACCACGCCGCCCTTCCCTCTGGCCCCGCGATCATTCTGGTCGCCGGGGCGATCTATGCCGCCTCGGTCGTCCTCGGTCGGCAAGGCAGTCTCATCGCGCGCTATCTGCCGCGCCCCCATCTGCAGAACTGAAAGGATACCCTCATGAACCGTCGCATCTTTCTTGGCCTGACCACCGCCCTTGCCCTGCTGCCCCTGTCGGCCTTCGCACAGGACAAGCTGCCCGTGGTGGCGAGCTTTTCCATCCTTGGCGACATGGTGGCCGAGGTCGGCGGCGACCGCGTGGCAGTCAGCACGCTGGTGGGCCCCGACGGCGATGCGCATGTCTATGAGCCCACCCCCGCCGACGCGCAGACCGTGGCCGCAGCCTCGGTGGTCTTTGTGAACGGGCTTGGCTTCGAAGGCTGGCTGGACCGGCTGATCGAAGCCTCGGAATACAAGGGGCCTGTGGTGGTGGCCACCACCGGGGTCGTGCCGCGCGCGATGGCCGAGGAAGGCCATGACCATGACCACGCAGGCCACGCCGAAGGCGAGGCAAAGGCCGAGGGCGAGGCCGACCATGACCACGATCATGCGCATGAGGGCCACGACCACGGCGGCATCGACCCGCATGCCTGGCAAAGCCTTGCCAATGCGCGACTCTACGTCGCCAATATCGCGGCGGGCCTGACCGCCGCCGATCCCGAAGGCGCCGAGACCTACAAGGCCAACGCCGCCGCCTATCTGGCCGAGATCGACGCCGTCGAGGCCGAGATCATCGCCGCCGTGGCCGCCCTGCCGGAAGACCGCCGCTCGGTTGTCACCTCGCATGACGCCTTCGGCTATTTCGGCGCAACCTACGGCCTGACCTTCCACGCGCCCGAAGGCATCAGCACCGAAAGCGAAGCCTCGGCCGCCGATGTCGCCACCCTGATCACCCAGATCAAGGA
>JACXUS010000395.1 GCA_014763785.1 Sphingomonadales bacterium
CATCTTGGGGGCGCATGTCCCGAGCCTACGACGTAGTTCGCACGCCGTGCCAGAACTCATTGCGCCGCCTCAGAAGTTCAGCGTGACAGCCTTGGGCGCACCCCGCCCGACAAGGGCGGAGAGCTGATGGATGCGGATGTCTAGCGTGTCGCCGGGCCCGAGCGGCCCGCCCAAGTCGTCGGTCTGCTGGTCGGCGGTGTAGACCGCGCTGGTGGTGGCCGTGCTCAGCACCCGCTTCACGGTCACGCCATCAAGAATCTCGACCTCGTAGGCTTCCAGTTCCTCGGCCAGCGGCACCTCAAGCCCGCCCCAGCTGTCCGAAGCCAGCGCGCGGGACCGGCGTGTCCAGCGGATCGTCAGATCGCCGGGCGTGCGCGGCGTGCGCCATGGCTGTTCGACATGGGCGACCGAGAACGGCCGCAACCCGACGCCCGCGGGCGTGAAGGACTGCGCGACGTAGGTCTCGTCGCTGACCGGGCGGCTCGCCGGACCGATGCGCCAGTTCCATGGGATCCCGAGGTCCGCCTCGGCAATCGGCAGGGACGCCAGCGCAGTGTCCAGCACGACGACCCGCGCGCCTGCAGACGCCGGATTTCCCATCGCGCCCTCGGTGCCGCGCTGGCCGCGCAATAGCCGGGTCAGGCGATACCGGCCCGGCGCCAGAAGCTCCGCCGCGCCCGCCTGCACGATCTCCCAGACGCCGGGCGCGCTCTCGATGGCGAGCGCGTTCGCCCCGCCGAAGAGGGTCAGGTCCGTGACGCTCTCCAGCGTGCCGGTCAGCAGATCGACCACCAGCGCATTGCCGAGATCGAAGCGCGAGGTGGGCCCTGCGTAGAACTCCGAGACCAGCGCGCCGATCCGGGCTCGCGTGCCGAACGTAGTCAGCAGCTCGAAGCCATCGGTCGAGGGGCTGCGGAACACCGCCATCTCGCCCGGCCAGGGAACCGCGTGCGCGGCGACCATCGGCCGATGCGCGGGCTGGTCCTCTGTCAGCTGCGGCAGGTCCAGCAGCACCGCCTCGGGCGCGCCGAACACGACAGCCTGCGAGAGCGCCGAGGGCCGCGGCGCGCCGGGCGGCAAGTCGTAGGCCTCCCGGTCCTGGCGAACCGCTTCGATGCCGCGCGCGTCAGCGTCGGCGATGGAGACGAGCCGCAGATCGACCAGCCGCCCGTCATGCTCCAGCCGGATCGCGTCGGCTGGGTCGAGCGCGAGGCGCGAGGGCGGCAGACGGAACGCCGCCGTCTCCCGGCCCACCCACGCCTCCATCAACGCGCGGCGGCAGCGGCGCTCGGTCTCCTCGGGCGGCACCGCCATAGGGAAGGACTCGGACGCGATGCGCGTCGTGTCCACGGTGATGCGCCGGGCCTCGACGAGGGCCGCGTCGTAGTCCTCGTCCGCCCGCGCGACCTGCCACTTCAGCGCCTGCGGCAGTTCGGTCTCCTGGCCACGCGTCAGTTCCAGCACGTCGCCTTCGCGGGCGGCCACCAGATCGTCGGGCGCAAGGGTGGCGACGCAGGCCCGGCCGCGTAGACGGAAGCGGATCACGCCCTCGGTCTCTGCCGCATCGAAGCCGAAGTGGCGCGACAGCGTGGTGATCGAGGCGCGCGGGCTTTCCAGCGCCGTGATGGCGTAACCCTCGACCGCGCCCCAGAGCCCGGTGACGTCGATCCGTGACTCGGGCAGCCCCGCCCGTTTGCAGAGATGGCGGACCAGTGCCGCGAGCGACACCGCGCCGAGCCGCCCGGTCAGCCAGTGCCCGAGGCGCCAGTTCGCCCCATCCGTCCAGACGTCGGTCAGCGCCGGAAAGAAGGGATAGGGCCGCGCGTCCCAGGTCCAGGCGGCGCATTCCGGCAGATGCACCATCCGGCCGCCGTAGACTGAGGACAGCGGGTTGTTCGCGGCCTCGCCCCACCAGAGATAGGTCGCCTCGAGATAGGCCCGCTGGATCGCGTCGTCGCGCCAGCCCCGCGAGAAATGCGGCGTCAAGCTCTCGGACGACTTCGGGTCGAAGAAGACGTTCGGCTGGTTCGTTCCACGGTCGATGGCGGGACAGCCGAGCTCGGTGAACCAGATCGGCTT
>JACXUS010000105.1 GCA_014763785.1 Sphingomonadales bacterium
CCGGGGCGCTGCTGCCCGCGCCGGTATGCGCATCAAGGACCGGCAGGGGGCGGGCGGCGGAAACGGGCATCATTCTTGGGCTCCTATCTCTGGGGGACCCCAGAGATAGGAGCCCAAGAATGATGCCCGTTTCCGCCGCCCGCCCCCTGCCGGTCCTTGATGCGCATACCGGCGCGGGCAGCAGCGCCCCGGGCGAGTTCGGCGCCCTGCCCGACTGGGACCTGAGCGATCTTTACACCGCCCCCGACGCGCCCGAAGTGGCCCGCGACATGGGCTGGCTGGAGACCGAATGCGCCGCCTTCGCCGCCGAGTATCAGGGCAAGCTGGCCACCCTCGACGCCGCCGCCATGGCCAACTGCATCGCCCGCTATGAGGCGATCGAGACCACCGCCGGCAGGCTCATGTCCTATGCCGGACTGCGCTATTACCAGAACACCACCGACGCCACCCGCGCCAAATTCATGTCCGACGCGCAGGACCGCATCACCACCTTCACCACGCCGCTGGTGTTCTTCAGCCTCGAATTCAACCGGATCGAGGATGCGACCTATGCCGCGCTCTTTGCCGATGCGGCACTGGCCCGTTTGAAGCCGGTCTTTGACCGCATGCGCGCGATGAAGCCGCATCAGCTGTCCGATGAGCTGGAGAAGTTCCTGCACGATCAATCTGTTGTGGGCGCGGCCGCGTGGAACCGGCTGTTTGACGAAACCACCGCGGGCCTTGAATTTACCGTCGAGGGCGAGGTGCTGAACCTCGAGGCGACGACCACCCTTCTGTCCGACCACGACCGCGCCAAACGCGAGGCGGCCGCGCGCGAACTGGCCCGTGTCTTCGGCGCGAACCTGAAGATCTTCGCCCGGGTGCACAACACGCTGGCCAAGGAAAAGGAGATCGAGGACCGCTGGCGCAAGATGCCCTCGCCGCAGGCCGGGCGCCACCTGTCGAACGATGTCGAGCCCGAGGTGGTGCAGGCGCTCCGCGATGCGGTGGTGGCGGCCTATCCGCGGCTGTCGCACCGCTATTACGCGCTGAAAGCGCGCTGGCTGGGGCTTGAGAAGCTGCAGATCTGGGACCGCAACGCCCCCCTGCCGACCGAGACCCCGCGCAAGATCCAGTGGGACGAGGCGCGCGCGACCGTCATGGGCGCCTATGCGGGCTTTGCGCCGGAAATGGCCGCGATCGCCGAGCCCTTCTTCGAGCGCGGCTGGATCGACGCAGGCGTGAAGCCGGGCAAGGCGCCGGGGGCCTTTGCGCATCCGACGGTGACTACGGTGCATCCCTATGTGATGCTGAATTACCTCGGCAAGCCGCGCGATGTGATGACGCTGGCGCATGAGCTGGGCCACGGCGTGCATCAGGTGCTGGCCGCGGCGCAGGGGCCCTTGCTCAGCGACACCCCCCTGACGCTCGCCGAAACCGCCAGCGTCTTTGGCGAGATGCTGACCTTCCGCGCGCTGCTCGACGCCGCCAAGACCCCGGCCGAGCGCAAGCAGCTGCTGGCCGGCAAGGTCGAGGACATGATCAACACGGTCGTCCGCCAGATCGCGTTTTACGATTTCGAATGCAAACTGCATGCAGCGCGCGCGCAAGGCGAGCTGACGCCTGAGGATATCAACGACCTCTGGATGTCGGTGCAATCCGAAAGCCTCGGGCCCGCGTTCGAGTTCATGCCGGGCTATGAGACCTTCTGGGCCTATATCCCGCATTTCGTGCATTCGCCCTTCTATGTCTATGCCTATGCCTTCGGCGACGGGCTGGTGAACGCGCTTTACGCCACCTATGAAGCGGGCCTGCCCGAGTTTCAGGCGAAATATTTCGACCTGCTCAAGGCGGGCGGCTCGAAACACCACAAGGCTCTGCTCGCGCCCTTCGGGCTCGATGCCTCGGACCCGGCCTTCTGGGACAAGGGGCTGAGCATGATCGCGGGCTTCATCGACGAGCTGGAGGCGATGGAGGGCTGAGATGCCCGGCCCCGCTTCGGGCCTGATCCTGCATATGCCGGGGCCGATGGCGGCCCCGAATGGCAGCCGCCTGCCCGGCTATCTGGGGCGGCTCTTCGCCACCTTTGCCGAGGCCGGGGCCCGGTCCGGGTGGTCCGGCGCGACCCCGAGGCGCTGGCAGGGCTGGGCGAGACCGCGGATGTGCATCTGGTCTGGCAGGGGCGCATCCGCCACCCCCGGGTGCTGAACACCGCCGTCGCCTATGTCTTTCCGTTCTGGTATCTCGACCCGGAGGGGGTCTATGGCGCCTCGTCGCTGGTGGGTGCGCCCTTTGACCCGGGCGCCGTCGATGCGGCGGCGGCCCGCACCTTCTTCGCGCGACAGTGCAACCGCCTCGTGGCCCGCCGCGAGAGCCGCATCGCGCAAAAGCGCGAACCGACCGCCCTGCCCCGCGGCGCAATCGCGGTCTTTCTGCAAGGCTGGTCGGAGCCCACCGAACGCCTGCGCCACATGACCGAGGCCGAGATGCTCGGCGCGGTTCTGGCCGACACCGGCGGGCGGCCGGTGATCGTGAAGCCGCATCCCAACACCGCGGACCCCGAGACCTTTGAGCTGATCGCAGGGCTGGAGGGGCTGCCCGGGGTGATCGTGACCGATGCCAATGTGCATGACATGCTGGCGGTGGCGGATCTGTCGGTGTCGCTGTGCTCCTCGGTCGCGCTGGAGGGGATGCTGCACCGGGTGCCTGCGGTGCTGTTTGGCCGCTCTGACCTGCATCACTGTGCCCAGACGGTGACCCGGGCGCGGGACTGGCCCGCGGCGCGGAACTGGGCGCTGTCGCGCGACTGGCCGTTCGAGGCCTTCGTGCACTGGTTTCTGGCGCAGAACACGATCAATGCGGGCGCCCCCGATCTGTGGGCGCGGACGCTGGCGCGGATCGCAGAGACGACCGGGATCGAGGCCGACGCGCTCGGTCTCGGCGCGCTGGCCGACGGGGCGCGCTGACGTCGCGTCCCGGTGCGTGGCCCTTGGCGCGGGCGACCCGCCCGGCTCGCCTGACGCAAAGGTCAGGGAGGGAACGATGGGTTGGGCAAGCGGATCGGGATCGGCGCGGCGGCGCTGGTGGCGGCGGCGGGGATCGGGGCGCTGACCCTTGGGCCCGGCTATGTGGAAAACGGGATGAACGCGACCCTGTCGCCGGACCCTTGGCCTGTCAGCCCGGCGGCTGCGGCGCTGCATCAGCGGCTGGTGATCGGCGACTGGCATTCGGATGCGCTCTTGTGGGATCGCGACCTGCTGAGCCGCAGCCCCCGCGGCCATGTCGATCTGCCGCGCCTGCGCGCGGGCAATGTCGCGGTGCAGGTCTTCACCACGGTCACCAAAAGCCCGCGCGGCCAGAATTATGAGGCGAACGAGGCCGATGCGCCCGACAATATCACGCCGCTGGTGATCTTGCAGGCGCGCCCGCCGCGGACATGGTTCAACCTGACCGAGCGCGCGCTGGATCAGGCGGCGCGGCTCAATGCGACGGCCGCCAAGGCGCCCGATCAGCTGCGGGTGATCCGCACGCGCGCCGATCTTGACGCCGTGCTGGCGGCACGGGCCGAGGGCGCAGAGATCATCGGCGGGATGCTCGGCGCCGAGGGGGCGCATGCGCTCTCGGGTCGGATCGAAAACCTCGGGCGGCTTTACGATGCGGGCTTCCGGCTGATTGGCCTGACGCATTTCTTCGACAACGAGGTGGGCGGCAGCCTGCACGGCACCGAGGACCGCGGCCTGACCGAGTTCGGTCGGCAGGTGGTCACCGAGATGATCGCGCGCCACATGGTGATCGACCTCGCCCATGCCTCGGAGGCGGTGGCGCGCGAGGTGCTGGCGATCCCCGGCGCGCGGCCGATCGTCAGCCATACCGGCATTCACGGCGCCTGCCCGGTCAAGCGCAACTATCCCGACGATCTGATGCGGGCGGTGGCGGCCCGCGGCGGGGTGATCGGCATCGGCTATTGGCCGGATGTGACCTGCGGGCGCGATCCGGCGGCGGTGGCGGCGCAGATCGCGGCGGCGGTGGCGCTGGTGGGCGAGAATCACGTCTCGCTCGGGTCGGATTTCGACGGGGCGGTGGCGACGCCTTTTGATGCCGCGGGGCTGGCGGCGCTGACGCAGGCGCTGATGGATCGCGGGATGAGTGAGGCGCGGATCGCCAAGGTGATGGGCGGCAATATGATGCGCTATCTCAGCCAGACGCTGCCCGCCGGGTGATCCGCGCATTGAAAGGGCCGCGCAGGGGTCCGAAGACCCGCCGCGCGGCCCCGCGCCTTCCCCCAAAGGCGCAGCGGATCGGCCCCGGGGCGCAGCCCACGCCCCCGGCCGAGCCTTAATCCCAGAGGCTTTCCACCTCGAACCGGGTCAGCCGCGGCGCCGCCATCGGCCCGAAATCGGCGATCCGCTCGATCTGCGGGAATTGCGCCAGAAACAGCGAGAGCATCCGCGGCTCGATCATCCCCTCGACGCCCTCGCCGGGGTGATAGCTTTCCACCTCGAGCCCGTCGACGCGCAGCGCGCCCTGGCGTTCCAGCACCAGATGATAGGCGGTGACCGGGGCAATCGGCGTGACCTCGATCACGCTGACGCCATCGAGAAAGGCGCGCGCCGGCACGAAGGCGCGCTCGACCCCCGCCACCCGCATCAGCCGCGGATCGCGCAGGCAGAGCCGCGCGCGCGGGCCCAGCACCAGATCGGGCATCGGGCGGCCCTGACCGAAGGCCTCGGCGGTGATCCGGGTGAGGGTGACGGCCTCGCCCTCGGCCTCGGAGGTCATGCCGGGATAGATCACCATCGAGCCGACCCAGGTCACCGTCTCGACCCGGCCGTCGGCGGTCAGGGCGCGCATGCCGGGCTGGATATCCTCGATTGCGACGGGCCCCTCGTCGGTCTGCACGACCGCGCCGCGGGCGAGCGCCGAGAAGGCCTCCTCGAACAAGGTAATCGCGGGCGCGATGCGGGTCGAGCTGTCGATCTCGCCCGAGGGGGTGAGCCAGCTCGCGTCATAGCGCCGCGTCATCGGCGCGCGGGCGCGCAGCGCAGAGGGGGCGGGTTCGGCCTGCCCGCGGCGGCGCAGGGCCTGAGCCGAGGGCGCGGACGGCGCGGCACGCCCGGCTGCAGCGCCGGGACCCCCGGCCGCAGCCCGGTGAGGATAAGACATGCGATCAGCCTTTCGGTCTGGTCACATCTGCGTTGGCCCCCACCGAATGCAGATCGACCCGGAAAGGATGCCGCCTTCCGGGGGATGCGTCAAATTTTCTGCGTTATTGGTCGCGGGCGCGGCGGCAATCCGGCTCGGGCCCGCCCGACTGTTTCGGCATCGTCAAGAGCGCAGCATGGCGACGGGCCTGCGGGGCGCGCGATCCGGGCGGCAGGGCCGAATCACACCCGCCCCAAGGCGGCGTCGCAACAGGTCCACGCGCGACCCTCAGGGCGGCGAAGGGCCGCGCGCGGTCTGGCGTCGGGGATCGTCCCGAGGGTGGCAGCCCCCGGGCCCGCGCCGGAATTCTGGGATGGCGGGGCGATCAGCCCGCGCGCTTGACCAGGGTCAGGCGCGGCTGGCGCGAGGCCTCGCGGCGCGCGATCATCTCGGCCCGGCGCGGCCCGCGCGCCCAAGGCATCACGACGGGGGCCTTCGCGGCCTCGGTCAGGGCCGATTTCATCCAGCGGGGGGTTTTCGACGTGGTCATGCTCTGCTCCTGCCTCTGATGGGCCCGGGTTCTTGCCCGGATGAGCCTTTCTCGCATCCCATTGCGGCGCCGGTTGGGCGCGGCGCAGGGCGCGCCGGATTTTTCACGCGCGATCGCGGGGGCAATTATGGCGCCGCGATTGTTTCCCGGACCGCGCAAATGCGGGGGTTTTCGGTTAATTTTCTGAAAACCTGCCTCAATTGCGGCGTTTCCCGGGCAAGACCCGGCGCAATCGCGCCGCAATCAGAGCCGGATCGCCGAGATCAGCCGCCCGTAATCGGCCTCGCCCGCGTGAGTCGTGCGGCGATAGGAGTAGAATCGCTCCGCGTCGGAATAGGTGCAGTGCCGCGTCCATTCCGCAGCCCCCACGCCCGCCGCGCGCAGCCGGTGCAGGCCAAAGGCGGGCAGGTCGAACATCGGCCGCCCGTTCGGCCCGCCCGAGAAGAAGCGGCCATAGGCCGGGTCCTCGGTCAGGAACTGATCCATGAAATCCTCGCCAACCTCATAGGCGCGCTGCGAGATGCAGGGGCCGATGACGGCGGTGATATTGGCACGGGTCGCGCCGAGCCCCTCCATCGCGTCGAGCGTGGCTTCCAGAACCCCGTCCAGCGCCCCGCGCCAGCCCGCATGGGCCGCCCCCACCACGCCCGCCTGCCGGTCGGCGAACAGCACCGGCTGGCAATCGGCGGTCAGCACGGTCAGCAGGACCCCGGGCGTCGCGGTGACCAGCGCATCGGCGCGCGCCGGGGTGTCCAGCGGCGCCTCGAGCACCGCGACATCGGCGGAATGCACCTGATGCACGCCCGCGATCTGGCCGGGCTCAACCCCCATCGCGGCGGCGACCCGCGCGCGATTGAGCGCCACGACCTCGGTCAGGTCGCTCGAGCCATGGCCGCAGTTGAGCCCCTGAAACACCCCCGACGAGGCGCCGCCCTTGCGGGTGAAGAAGCCGTGCGGGACGCCGGCAAGGGCAGGAGAGGTCAGGATTTCAAGCATGATGTGCGCTGGGGTCAAAACGTGGGGTCGGCGGCAGGATCGAAGCCGGGCGCAAGAGGGGCGCCCGCCGGGGTGATCGCAAGAGTCTGGAACAGGTGACCCATTTCCGCGGGGTGGGTCAAGCGGCGATGCGCGGCGATATGGGTGTCCAGCGCGGCGCCCGTCAGGCCGCGCGCCAGCCGCTCGGCCCGGGCGGTGATGCCGAGCCGCTCGAGCAGCACGCCCTGCGGGGTCATCGCGCTGGGGCGGGCGCCGGCGGCGCGGGCGGCCTCGGCCAGCGGCTCGAAGGCGACATGGGCGGTCAGGTCGGCCGCGCCGGGGTTCGCCCAGGGGCTTTCGGGGGTATGGCCGCGCAAAGCCTGAAACGTGTCGCCAAGGCTGCGCCAGTTGCCGTAGTCGATGAAGATCGCAACGCCGCCGCGGGCCGCGATGCGGCCCGCCACCGCGCCCGCGAAAGCGGGCGCGCCCGGGCTGATCTCGACCACATCGCCCTCGGCCGTATCGGCAAGTCGGGGTTCGAGCCGCTCCAGCGCGACGGGCGGCGCGAGGCCGGGGATCAGCGCGCCCTCGGGGCTGAGGCCCACCTGACGCTCGGCCCATGCCCGCCCACGCCGCTCGAACTGGCGGATCGGCAGGGCGTCGAGGAATTCATTGGCGATCAGAAACAGCGGCCCCTCGGGCAGGGTGTCCAGACTGTCGTGCCACGTCACCGGCCGCGCGCCGAGCCGCGCACGCTGCACCGCACGCAGTGTGGGCGAGGCCTCGATCAGATGCACCTCGGCGGCGTCCGACAGCCCCGGCACCGCGGCGATGCTGCGCAGGAGATCGGCCATCAGCGTGCCGCGCCCCGGCCCCGGCTCGGCCAGAATGAACCGCGCGGGCGCCCCCTGATCCAGCCAGACCTGCGCCAGACACAGGCCCAACACCTCGCCGAACATCTGGGAAATTTCCGGCGCGGTGATGAAATCGCCGCTGGCGCCGAAGGGATCGCGCGTCGCGTAATAGCCGTGATCGGGGTTCAGCAGGCACTCGGCCATGTAATGGTCGAGCCGCATCGGCCCCTCGGCCGCGATCCGCCGCGCAAGCACGGCCCCGAGCGGCGTCACATCCGCCCCCGCCGCAGCGCGCGCCCGATGAAATAGCCGCCCAAGAGGATCATCGGCAGCGACAGGATCTGCCCCATGGTCAGGCCCCCGTTACCGATCTGCAGCGCATAGCCCAGCGGGTTGACGGGCGTGACGAATTGCAGATCGGGTTGGCGCACCAGCTCGACCATTGCGCGGGCAAGCCCATAGCCCGCAAGGAAAATCCCCATGGCAAGCCCGGGCCGCCGCAAGCCGCCCCGCGCCATCACGGCCCAGAGGATCAGCCCCAGCAAGAGCCCCTCAAGCCCGGCCTCGTAAAGCTGCGAGGGGTGGCGCGCGCAGGCGCCGTCGATCTGCCCCGCGATGCCGTGGCACGTCTGCGCCTCGGGCACCGGGAAGACCACACCCCAGGGCCCATCGGTCGGGCGGCCCCAGAGCTCGGGCTTGATGAAATTGGCAAGCCTGCCGAAAAAGAGACCAATCGGCGCCACCAGCGCCAGCGCATCCGCCAGCCGCAAGGGCGCGATGCCATGGCGCCGCGCGAACCAGAATGCGGCCACCACCACCCCGGCAAAACCGCCGTGGAAGGACATGCCGCCCTGCCAGAGCATCAGCGCCTCGAGCGGGTTCGCAAGGTAATAGCCCGGCTGATAGAAGAGCACATAGCCTGCCCGCCCGCCGATCACGACCCCCGCAATGACCGCCGTCAGCAGGTCATCGACCGCCTCGGGCGCCATCGGCGCCACCCCGCCCCAGACCCGCGGCCGCCGCATCAGCGCGACGATGATCCGCCAGCCCGCGATCAGCCCCACGATATAGGCCAGCGCATACCATCGGATCGGCCAGTCGAGCACCGGGATCACGAAGGCGTTGGGGTCGATCGCGGGAAAGGGAATGGCCATCGTGTCTCGCAGCGTCGGGGCAATTTCGGGCATCCCGCCCGGCGCTTGGGCGGGGCGGTCACGCGCGGCACCCAAACCCGGCCCCGCGGCGAAGTCAACCTTGTGCGCGGCGCCCGGGCTGCGCATATAGGGAAAAAGGTCGTGACCCGGCCCAAGTCAGAGATGGAGGCAGCGATGGACGCACCCAACAAGTTCTTCGACGAGATGTCGAAGCTGATGACCAATGCGATGGGCGTGGCGCAGGGCGCCAAGACCGAAGCCGAGACCGCGATGAAAAGCTGGATGGACCGCTGGCTGGCCGATCGCGATTTCGTCACCCGCGAGGAATTCGACGCGGTCAAGGCGATGGCGCAGAAGGCCCGCGAAGAGAATGAGGCGCTGAAGGCGCGGCTCGATGCGCTGGAGGCGGTCGACGCCAAGGGCTGAGGCCGGTTTTCTGGCGGCACGTCAGTCCCCGGGGCGCCATGGCGCGGCCCGGCGATTTTTTAAGCCTCCGGCGGGAGTATTTTCGCCAAGAAGAAGCCCGCGTCAGGTGAGGGTGAGGG
>JACXUS010000106.1 GCA_014763785.1 Sphingomonadales bacterium
CCCAAGGATTGATCCCCCCGCCCCCGGGGTCTATCAGGGGAAAAATTGGGAATGACCCGGGGACAGTCATGAACCGCCTCTATCACGTCGCGCTTTCGCCCTATTGCCGCAAGGTGCGCCTGACGCTTGCCGAGAAGAAGATCGAGGTCGAGCTGGTCGAGGAACGCTATTGGGAGCCCTCGCCCGACTTTTTGCGCCGCAATCCGGCCGGCAAGGTGCCGGTGCTGAAGCTCGACGGCCGGCTGATGAGCGAAAGTCAGGCGATCTGCGAATTCGTCGAGGATATCGCGCCGACGCCGCCCCTGATGCCGCGCGATGTCGAGGGCCGCTATGAGGTGCGCCGCCTCTGCGGCTGGTTCGATGACAAGTTCAACGCCGAGGTGACCGCCAAGGTGATGGGCGAGCGCGTCTGGAAAAAGGTCCAGAAGAAGGGCTACCCGGACAGCAAAACGGTCAAGGAAGGGCTTGGCGCGATCAAGTTCCACCTCGATTACATGGGCTGGCTTCTGGATCAGCGGCGCTGGCTGGCGGGCGATGCGATGACCTTGGCCGATTTCGCGGCCGCGGCGCATCTGAGCTGCCTCGATTATATTTCAGACGTGGACTGGAACCGGAACGCGAACGTCAAGGACTGGTATGCCAAGATCAAGTCGCGCCCGGCCTTCCGCTCGCTTCTGGCCGATCAGCTGCCCGGCCTGCCGCCCTCGTCGCAATATGCGGAACTTGATTTCTGAACCCGACCGCCGGGGGTTTTGCCCCCCGGACCCCCGCAGGATATTTGCGGCAAGATGAAAATCATCCCTTTCATCTTGCTCTAAATATCCCGGGGGTCCGGGGGCTGGCCCCCGGTCGCCCGCCAAGGGGGCCGCGATGTCCGATCTGAAGACCCGCCTGATCGAGCGCGCCCTGGCCGAGGGCTTTGCCAAGGCGCGGATCACCACCCCCGATGCGATCCCGCAGGCCGCCGCGCGGCTTGACGCCTTTGTGGCCGCCGGGCTGCATGGCCAGATGGGCTGGATGGCCGAGCGGATGGAGTGGCGCGGCAACCCGGCCGCGCTCTGGCCCGCGGCGCGCTCGGTGATCATGCTGGCGGAAAGCTATGCGCCCGAGACCGATCCGCGGGCGGTGCTGGCGGCGCGCAGCCACGGCGCGGTCAGCGTCTATGCACAGGGCAAGGATTACCATGATCTGGTGAAGAAGCGGCTCAAGCGGCTCGGCCGCTGGCTGATCGAGGCCGCGCCCGGCACCGAGATCAAGGTCTTCGTCGATACCGCCCCGGTGATGGAAAAGCCTCTGGCCGAGGCCGCGGGACTGGGCTGGCAGGGCAAGCATACGAACCTGCTGGCGCGCGATCTGGGCAACTGGTTTTTTCTCGGCGCGATCTTCACCACGGCCGAACTGCCCCCCGACGCGCCCGAGGTCAGCCATTGCGGCAGCTGCACCGCCTGCCTTGACGCCTGCCCCACGCGGGCCTTCCCGGCGCCCTACCGGATCGACGCGCGGCGCTGCATTTCCTATCTGACGATCGAACACAAGGGGCCGGTCGACCCCGAGCTGCGCCCGGCTCTGGGCAACCGGATCTATGGCTGCGACGATTGCCTTGCCGCCTGCCCGTGGAACAAGTTCGCGGTCGCCGCGCGCGACATTGGCTATGCCGCGCGGGTGGGCGCGCCGCCCCTGGTCGAGCTCGCCGCGCTGGATGACGCGGCCTTTCGCGCGCGCTTTGCCGGCAGCCCGATCAAGCGCATTGGCCGCGACCGGATGCTGCGCAATGTGCTTTATGCGATCGGCAATTCGGGCGATCCCGAACTGACTGCGGCGGCGCGCCCGCATCTGACCGATCCCGACCCCGCGGTCGCCGAGGCCGCCGCCTGGGCGCTGGCGCGGCTTGGCGCGCAACCCGGCCCTGCGGGGGCGCAATAGCGCTTCCCTTCGCCGCGCCGCGCGCTAGTCTCAGGCCATGCGCGACACCACCACCCCGGCAGCCCCGAGCCTGCAACCCAATCCCGCCCTGGGCATCGCCCTGAAACTGGCCTCTGTGCTGGTCTTCATCATCATGTCCGCGCTGATCAAGGCGGTGGCCGACCACGTCCCCCCGGGCGAGGCGGTGTTCTTCCGCTCGGCCTTCGCGATCCCGGTGATCCTTGGCTGGCTGGCGTGGCGGCGCGAACTGGCAACCGGGCTTCGGGTGCAAAACCCTTTGGGCCATGTCTGGCGCGGCGTTGCGGGCACCTCGGCGATGGGGCTCGGCTTTGCGGCACTTGGCTTTCTGCCGCTGCCCGAGGTCACGGCGATCGGCTATGCCTCGCCGCTCTTGGTCGTCATCTTCGCCGCGATGTTTCTGGGCGAGGAGGTCCGCGCCTTTCGCCTGACCGCGGTGGCCCTTGGCCTCGCCGGTGTTCTGATCGTGCTCAGCCCGCGGATGAACGGCGTCGAAGGGCGCGACATCGGCGAGGCTTTCGGCGCGATGGCGGCGCTGATGGGGGCGGTCTTTGCCGCGCTGGCGCAGGTCTTCGTGCGCAAGATGGTCGCGACCGAGCGCACCTCGGCGATCGTCTTCTGGTTCACGATCACCTCGGCGGGGCTGTCGCTGATCACCATTCCCTTTGGCTGGGTCTGGCCGAGCCCCACGGAATTCGCGCTGCTGGTCGCGGTCGGGCTTCTGGGCGGGCTGGGGCAGATCCTGCTGACCTCGTCCTATCGCTTCGCCGATGCCTCGATCGTGGCGCCTTTTGACTATGCCTCGATGATCTTCGCGCTTGGCATCGGCTATGTCGTCTTCGACGAGGTGCCGACGCTGATCATGCTGGCGGGCGCGTCGCTGGTGATCGCGGCGGGGGTGATGATCATCTGGCGCGAGCACCGGCTGGGCCTTGAACGGCGGCGCCAGCGCAAGGCGATGACCCCGCAGGGCTAAAACCCGCCGAGGCGCCGCACTGCGGCGGAAGGTCCGGTCGATCTGCCCGCCGATTCGTGCTAGGGTTGCATCCAGATGAAAGGAGGCTGTCCACATGACCCGTCACATCATCGACCATGCCAGTCCCGAGGCCAGCGGCGCGCGGGTGAAGCATTTCCTCGATCTCGCCCGCAAGGAAGGCCTGCACCCCGCGGTCAAGGAGCTGAACCAGCGCCCCGCCGATCGCTCGGCCCGCAAGGTTCAGGAATTCCTGCGCATCGAGCTGGAGGAACGCGCCGGGGCCTGAACGGGTCACGGCCGGGAGGAACGAAGACGGCGCGCCCAAGGGCGCGCCGTTTCGGTTTCGGGGTGGCGGGATGCGCTCAGGCGCGCACGAGCCGTTCGTAGCTTTCCGCGATATCGCGGGTCAGCGCGCCCACCTCGAAGGTGAAATCGCCGATCTGGCCCACCGGGGTCACCTCGGCCGCGGTGCCGGTCAGCCAGCACTGCTCGAAGCCCGCAAGCTCGACCGGCTCGATGTGACGCTCGTGCACGGTGATGCCCTTCTCCTTGAGCATGCCGATCACGGTCTGCCGGGTGATCCCGTTCAGGAAGCAATCGGGCAGCGGCGTATGCACTTCGCCATCCTTGACGAAGAAGATATTCGCGCCGGTCGCCTCGGCCACATAGCCGCGGTAATCCATCATCAGCGCGTCCGAGCAGCCCTTGGCCTGCGCGGCGTGCTTCGACATCGTGCAGATCATGTAGAGGCCCGCAGCCTTCGCCGCCGAGGGGATCGTCTTCGGATCGGGGCGGCGCCATTTCGAAATGTCGAGCTTCGCGCCCTTCATCTTGGCATCGCCGTAATAGGCGCCCCATTCCCAACCGGCGATTGCCAGACGCACCGGGTTGTGGATCGCCGAAACGCCCATCTCTTCGCCCGCGCCGCGGAAGGCCACCGCGCGCACATAGGCATCGGTCCAGCCGTTCGCCTTGAGCATCTCGTATTTCGCGGCCTCGATCTCCTGCACCGAATAGGGGATCTCCATATCCAGCAGTTCGGCCGAGCGGCGCAGCCGCATCGAATGCTCCACCCCCTTGAAGATCTTGCCATTATAGCAGCGCTCACCCTCGAAGACCGACGAGGCGTAATGCAGCGCATGGGTCAGGATGTGGACATTCGCATCCCGCCACGGGACGAGCTTGCCGTCCATCCAGATCCAGCCATCACGATCATCATAAGCCCCGGCCATGTCGTCCTCCTTCGGATCACCCGGTTTTCAAATGTTGCGCAAGAAATGTCCGATATGGACATAATGTTGCGCAAAATCTGCGCTTCGGTAACAATTGATTCTTGGAAAGTCAACAAGGCTGACATAAAGTCACGCAAAAGCGAGGGGGGATCATGGCAGATACGGCATCGCAGGGCGGTGAGACCCTGCTGTTCCTGACCGACGAGCAGTTGCGCAAGGGGATCGAGGCGATGTTCTTCGCCTATCGCGGCTTCACCGCCGACCCGGACCGCATTCTGGAACATCACGGCTACGGCCGCGCGCATCACCGCGCGATCCATTTCATCAACCGCGAGCCGGGGCTGACCGTCACGACGCTCTTGTCGGTGCTGGGCGTGACCAAACAGTCGCTGAACCGGGTGCTGCGCACGCTGATCGAGGACGGGCTGGTCGAAAGCCGCGTCGGCAAGCGCGACAAGCGCGAGCGGCATCTCTATCTGACCGATGCGGGCGGGGTGCTCGAGCGCGAGCTGTCGGGCGCGCAGCGCGAGCGGATGCGGCTGGCCTATCGCACCGCCGGGCCGCAGGCGGTCGCGGGCTTCCGGCAGGTGCTCGAGGCGATGATGGACCCCGAGATGCGGCGCCAGTATCAGATGCTGAAGGATACCGCGTGATGGGCGCCACTGCACCGCATCTGCTGATCGTGGATGACGATGAACGGATCCGCACGCTTCTGCACAAGTTCCTGATCCGCAACGGATTTCTGGTGACCGCGGCGCGCGATGCGGGGCATGCGCGCAGGCTGCTGGCGGGGCTCGAGTTCAATCTGATCGTGCTTGATGTGATGATGCCGGGCGAGGATGGGCTGAGCCTGACGCGCGATCTGCGGCGCACCATCGCCACGCCGATCCTGCTCTTGACGGCGCGCGGCGAGACCCGCGACCGGATCGAGGGGCTCGAGGCGGGGGCCGATGATTATCTGGCCAAACCCTTCGAACCCAAGGAATTGCTGCTCAGGATCAACGCGATCCTGCGACGGGTGCCCGAGGCGGTGCAGGCCGGGCCGAAATATCTGAGCCTCGGGCCTCTGCGCTATGATCAGGACCGGGGCGAGCTGTGGTCGGGCGATGCCCCGGTGCGGCTGACCGCGACCGAGGTGCAGCTGATGCGCATCTTTGCCGCGCGCGCAGGCGAGGTGGTGAGCCGCACCGATCTGATCGAGGAACTGGGCCGCGACCGCGCCGCCGCCAGCGACGAGGGCGCGGGCACCGATCGCGCGATCGACGTGCAGATCACCCGCCTGCGCCGCAAGCTGGAACCCGACCCGCGCGAGCCGCGCTATCTGCAAACGGTGCGCGGTCTGGGCTATATGCTCGCCCCCGATTGATCTCGGGCACGCCGGCCCCTTGGGGCCGGCGGCGGCCCCTTGGGGCCGCGCGCGGGCGCCGGTCGCTTGCGACCGGCGCCCGCGCCCCCTCCCCCGACGGGGCCGACTCATCCCGCCCGGCCGCACCCGGATCGGGCCCGGCCTTGCCGCATCGCGGCATCGGGCCGCACATCGCCCCCTCGGCAGCATCCGAAAGAGCCGCCCGGGCCGCCCTTACCGGGCTATCCCCCGCCCCGACGCGGCATTTCGCCACAGCCGTCGTTGAATGTCCGCTGGACTGACAGAAGCGTGATTGCTAAGAGATCGGCCATGTTCGGCGGCATTCCAATGCGGCCCGGCAACTCGTATCGGCCTGAGCCCAGGCCCGGGAAGGGAGAAGTTTCAGTGTCCCACGCAGAAGATCACGCAGGCACCCGGAGGGATTTCCTCTATTACGCAACCGCGGGCACCGGCGCCGTCGCCGCGGGCGCCGCGGTCTGGCCGCTCGTGAACCAGATGAACGCCTCGGCCGACGTCAAGGCGCTCGCCTCGATCTATGTCGATGTCTCGGGCGTCGAGACCGGCACCCAGCTGACCGTGAAATGGCGCGGCAAGCCGGTGTTCATCCGCCGCCGCACGCAGGCCGAGATCGACGATGCCCGCGCGGTTGACCTTGCCGCGCTGATCGACCAGAGCGCCGAGAACGCCAACAAACCCGGCGCCGATGCCGCCGACCAGAACCGCACGCTGGACGAAGCGGGCGAATGGCTGGTGATGATGGGCGTGTGCACCCATCTCGGCTGCGTGCCGATCGGCGATGGCGCGGGCGATTTCGGCGGCTGGTTCTGCCCCTGCCACGGCTCGCACTACGACACCTCGGGCCGCATCCGCAAAGGCCCCGCGCCCCGCAACCTCGACATTCCGGTGGCCCAGTTCACCGACGAGACCACGATCCTGCTGGGCTGAGAGGACTAGACAATGGCTGGAATTCCGCACGACCATTACGAGCCCAAGACGGGCGCCGAAAAATGGCTCAACAACCGTCTTCCGATCGTCGGGCTGATCTATGACACGATCATGATCCCGACGCCGAAGAACCTGAACTGGTGGTGGATCTGGGGCATCGTCCTGGCGTTCTGCCTGGTTCTGCAGATCGTCACCGGCATCGTGCTGGTGATGCACTACACCCCGCATGTCGATCTTGCCTTCGCCAGCGTTGAACACATCATGCGCGATGTGAACGGCGGCTGGGCGATCCGCTATATCCATGCGAACGGGGCGTCGCTCTTCTTCTTCGCGGTCTATATCCACATCTTCCGCGGCCTCTTCTACGGCAGCTACAAGGCCCCGCGCGAGATCACCTGGATCGTCGGCATGGTCATCTATCTGCTGATGATGGGCACCGCCTTCATGGGCTATGTTCTGCCCTGGGGTCAGATGTCGTTCTGGGGCGCAACCGTGATCACCGGCCTCTTTGGCGCGATCCCGGGCATCGGGCCGTCGATTCAGGCGTGGCTCCTGGGCGGGCCTGCGGTCGACAACGCGACGCTGAACCGCTTCTTCTCGCTGCATTACCTGCTGCCCTTCGTGATCGCCGCGATGGTTGCGATCCACATCTGGGCCTTCCACACCACCGGCAACAACAACCCCACCGGGGTCGAAGTGCGCCGTGGCTCGAAAGCCGAGGCCCAAAAGGACACCCTGCCCTTCTGGCCGTATTTCGTGATCAAAGACCTGTTCGCGCTGGCGCTGATCGTCACGATCTTCTTCGCCGTCGTGGGCTTCATGCCGAACTATCTGGGCCACCCCGACAACTACATCGAGGCGAACCCGCTCTCGACGCCTGCGCATATCGTGCCGGAATGGTACTTCCTGCCGTTCTACGCGATCCTGCGCGCCTTCACCGCCGATGTCTGGGCCGTGATCCTCGTCGAGAAACTGACCTTCGGCATCGTCGATGCGAAGTTCTTCGGCGTGATCGCGATGTTCGGCGCGATCATCGCGATGGCGCTGGCGCCCTGGCTGGACACCTCGCGCGTGCGCTCGGGCCAGTACCGGCCGATGTTCAAATGGTGGTTCCGCCTGCTGGTCATCGACTTCGTCGTTCTGATGTGGGTGGGCGCGATGCCGACCGAATTCCCCTATGACTGGATCTCGCTGATCGGTGCGGCCTATTGGTTCGCCTATTTCTTCGTGATCCTGCCGCTTCTGGGCATCATCGAGAAACCGCTGCCGGTCCCGGCAACGATCGAAGATGACTTCAACGCCCATTACGGCACCCCGGCCGAGTAAGGAAAAGGACCGATATCATGAAAAAACTTCTGATCTCTGCCGTTTCCGCCCTCGCGCTTGGGACCGGCTCCGCGATGGCCGCCGGTGGCGGCGCGCATATCCCGGATTTCGCCTTCTCCTTCGAGGGCCCGTTCGGCACCTATGACCAGCAGCAGCTGCGCCGCGGCTTGCAGGTCTTCAACGAGGTCTGCTCGGCCTGCCACGGGATGAAATTCGTCCCGATCCGCACGCTGGCCGATCCCGATGGTCCGGAGATGGACCCGGCTTGGGTGCGCGGTTTCGCCGCCGGGCTGGACGAAATCACCGACAAGGAGACCGGCGAGCCGCGTGCCCGCAAGGAAACCGACATGTTCCCGATCCGCACCGGAGAGGGCATGGGTCCGGACCTGAGCCTGATGGCCAAGGCCCGCGCCGCGTTCCACGGCCCCTACGGCACCGGCGTGGCGCAGCTCTTCCAGGGCATCGGCGGGCCGGAATATATCCACGCCCTGATGACGCATTTCGAGGAAAACCCCGAATGCGCCCCGGACGGCATCGACGGCTATTACTACAACACCGCCTTTGCGAACGGCGGCATTCCGGACAGCTGCAAGGATGAACACGGCGCCTCGACCGTGCCGGGCAGCTGGATCGCCATGCCCCCGCCGCTGTCGGAAGACCTGATCGAATACGAGGACGGCACCCCGGCCACGGTCGAACAGATGGCGGAAGACGTTTCGGCCTTCCTGATGTGGGCGGCCGAGCCGAAGATGATGGCGCGCAAGACCATGGGCTTCACCGCGGTGATGCTGCTCGGCCTGCTGACCGTGCTGCTCTATCTCACCAACAAGAAGCTCTGGGCGCCGATCAAGGGCAAACACGCCTGATCCCGGCCGCTCTGACCCCTCTCGAAACGCGCCCCCCGGGGCGCGTTTCTCTTATGGCGGGGGCCCGAGCGATGCCCTAGGGTGGCCCGACCGCCGAAGGAGACCGCCCATGCCCCAATCCCGCGCCCCGCGCCTGTGCGTCCTGATCGACGCCGACAATGTGCCCGCCCAACATGCCGAGGCGATCTTCGAGGAAATCTCGGGGCTTGGCGAAGCCTCGGTGCGGCGGATCTATGGCGACTGGTCCTCGACCCGGCTGGCGGGCTGGGCGCGCAAGGTCAATGCGCTCGGCATGGTCGCCGATCAGCAGTTTTCCAACACCAAGGGCAAGAATGCCTCCGATATTGGCCTCGTGATCGCGGCGATGGATTTCCTGCATTCGGGGCTGTTCGACGGCTTCGTTCTGGTCAGTTCGGACAGCGACTTCACCCGGCTGGCCTCGCGCATCCGCGAGCAGGGCCTCGATGTCTATGGCATCGGCGAGGCCAAGACCCCCGAGGCCTTCCGCAACGCCTGCAAGCGCTTCATCTATGTCGAGAACCTCGGC
>JACXUS010000396.1 GCA_014763785.1 Sphingomonadales bacterium
GACCATCCCCTCGACGCAGAGGTATCCGAAGCGCGAGCGCGAAGGCCCAAGCCCGTAGGGCGCGCCGTCACGGATGAACTTGATGGCGCCCTTGGTGGCTTGAACCGCGATCCGGTCGCGGATCGTGTCCTTGCCGCCCAGACCGCCCTTGTTCTCGAAGGCCTCGGCGAACTGGTTGATGGTGTAGAGCCGCCCCTCGGCCGCTTCGTCGAGCAGGATCGAGAGGATCACGTCCCGCTTGCGATCGCGCTCGGCGTCATGCTTCGCGCCGACCTCGGGGCGCACGAGCCGCTCGTTCATCGGGTTGATTTCGACCCACTTGCCTTTGACCTTGTCCACGAGCTTCGCGGGCAGCGCGGGGCCGTTGCGCAGCTCGATCTCGAGCCGCCTCTGGGTCGAGTCCTCCTCGGGCCGGTGCAGGATCAGGCCGGTGGTGTAGAAGCCCCGGAGCGCGCTGGCGCCCGAGAGGGCGAGGAAAGGATCCTCCTTCACCTGGTGCTTCGAGAGCTTCTTGGTGTGATGGACGAGGATCACGCCGCACTCGGGATTGGCGTGGTCTCGGAGTACCTCCACCCGGTCCTTGAGGAAGAACATCA
Organism: Sphingomonadales bacterium; assembly: GCA_014763785.1. Lineage (GTDB taxonomy): Bacteria > Pseudomonadota > Alphaproteobacteria > Rhodobacterales > Rhodobacteraceae > Rhodobacter. The sequence goes on from JACXUS010000396.1 coordinate 597, forward strand.
TCGCAGCGTTGTCGTTCTCGCCACCGCCATCCGGGCCGCCGTCGAAGAGGTTCCGGATCGGGTCGATGCAGAGGATGTCGAGAGCTTCGTCGGGGAACGCGGCCCTGATCGCCTCGGCCACGCGGGCGCTGCCCTCGGCATCGAGCAGCATGCGCAGCTTCGGCGTGACGATCAGGTTGTCGCGCGCGGCCGCGATCAGCTCGGGCGGCAGGCCGATCTGTTGCATGCGCTCGCGCAGGTAGTGGTACTGGATCTCGGCCTGCAGATAGAAAATCCGCAGCGGCCGCGGCGGGGTGAAGCCGAGGAAGGGCACGCCGGCCGCCATGTGCACGAGCAATGCGATCAGCAGGTCGCTCTTGCCGACCTTAGGCGCGCCGCCCAGCACCAGGAGCCCGCCCGGCGTCAGAACGCGTGGGCCGATGATGTCGTCGGGCATCGGGCTGGTGTCATCGAGCAAGGCACCCAGCGTGAAGGTGGGCAACTCGGTCTGCGCGGGCGCCGCGCTGTCGAGGCGGATCAGCGGCGGCCCGTGCCGCTTGAGGTGCAACTCCCACAGGCGGTTCGTCTCGCGCTTCAGCCGGTCGAGCGGCCAGGAGGGGCGCAGCATCGCGGCGTTGTAGCCGCAGATCGCTGTCCAGCCCTCGTCCATCGACATCCGGCCCTCGTGGACCAGCCGAAGGAAATAGCCGATGGCGGCCGAGGCGCCCTCGAAACGGGACCAGTCGTCCGTGCCGCCCTCGTGGACAGGGGTCATGAGCACATCGTCGATTGCGGGCTTTTCGCGGGGCTCGGCCGTGGCCATGCCGACGCCGGCCATGGGCGGCATGTCGGCGACGCGCTCAGCCATCTCGGCGAGATCGACCTCGAACTCTGTCGCCTCGCGGATCTGCACCAGCCGGGTGAGCCCGCCCTTGTGATAGACGGTGCCGGGCACGCGGATCGGCTGGTGGGCCGAGCGGAAATGCGTGTCGCCGCCCACCTTCAGCGCGATCTCGCCACGAAGCTGGCAGAGCCGGGCGAGATCGGCACCCTCCGCGGGTTCGGTCAGCTTCCACCAGACATGGAGCTTGGTCGCGCCCTCGGGCGTGCGCCCGCCGCTCTCGACGGTGAGCGTCGGTCGCCCGAGGTGGTGGACCAGATGATCAAGCTTGGCCGGGATGTCGCCCGAGTCGAGATCGACCACGAGGCTTTGCATCTGCAGGACATCCGCGGCGCGGGCCTGGCCGGTTTCCGCGACCGTGCCGGGGATGACATAGACCGCTGCGCCCTCGCGCGCGGCCCAGCCCGCGAAGGTGGCGAGCTTCTCCGGCGCGGTGGCATCCGCGTCGATCCAGATGTTGTGCGGGCGGCCATCCTTGCCCTGACCCTTGTCCACGAAACCGCGGACCGGGATCAGGCCCTCGGAATAGCCGAAAACCACGTCGACGAAACGGGCGATCTGGTCCGCGTCC
>JACXUS010000107.1 GCA_014763785.1 Sphingomonadales bacterium
GATCGACGGTGACCGCCAGCGTCACCAACGGCCGCGCGCTGCGCTACGCCAAAGGCTCCGCGCGCGGCCTCCTACACCATGTGCTGGGACACTGCCTGGGAATATATCTACGTCCACGAAGGGCGCGCGGTGCTGACCGGCGACGATGGCGAACGCCTCGAATTCAAGGCGGGCGACAGCTTCATCATCCGTCCGGGCTTCACCGGCGAATGGCGGGTGCTGGAAACCATCCGCAAGGATTATGTGATCCTGTTCCGCTGATCCCCGCCCACGCCTTGGCGGGGGTTGCGCGCCGCGCAGCGGCGCGCCCCGGGCGGGCTGGCGCCGCGGCCTGCGGCCGCGGCGCCAGCCCGCCACCCCCCTCTCAGGGGACAATGCCTCAGTTCAGGCCGCGCAACTGCCGCTCGCGCGCCTCGGCCATCTCGACCGAGGCCGCATGCTGCTCGGCTTCGGCCAGCGCGGGATCGACGATCTGCCCCGCCTCCCAGGCCAGCCGGTCGGCTTCAATCGCAGCGGTATCCGAGGCCGAGACCAGATAGCCCGTGTGCAGCTCGACCATCGGCCCCTCCATCGCGAGGCTCTCCTCGCGCGAGCGCACCTTGACCCGCGCGCCCAGCTCCATCTCGTCATACATGTCGATGATGTCCTGATTGAACAGCCGGATGCAGCCCGCCGAGGTCGCCTTGCCGATCGAGGCCGGGTCCATCGTGCCATGGATGCGATAGAACGTGTCCCGCCCGCCGCGATACAGATAAAGCGCCCGCGCGCCGAGCGGATTGTCCAGGCCCCCCGGCAGACCGCCCGCCAGCGGACCATAAAGCGCCGGGTCCTGCCGGATCATGTTCTTCGTCGGCGTCCAGCTCGGATATTCCTCCTTGCGGCGGATCACCGCCTCGCCCTTGAAGCCGCGGCCTTCCTTGCCGACCGCCACGCCAAAGCGCATCGCCAGACCCGGCTCCTTGATGTGATAGAGCAGCCGCGCATAGGGATCGACGACGATGGTGCCAACGGGCTCCGGCCCGTCATATTTCACCCATTGCCGACGGTTGCGCTCGCTCAGCAGGCTTGCGGGCACGGCGGGCACCAGCGTCTCGCCATCCTGCCGCGCCTGATATTCGGGCGGGACATTCGCGCTGGACATCGACATCTGCGCGCCGGGCGGCGGGGCGCCACAGGCGGCCAGCGCAGCAAGCACGAGAACAAGCGCCGCGGGGCGGCACAGGCGGGCAGTAATCTGGAACACGGCAGCAAGTCCCCTGAAACGATGACGAATCCCGGGGGCAGATCCCGGATCAGGCCCGTATCAGCCAAAGCACGGGCCATGGCGTCAAGCCCCGAGCCCCGCTTTCGGTTCCGCAGGATGCGAAAAGGCCCGGGGTGTTGCGCCCCGGGCCTCGCATTCGCGTGATCGTGGCTTACTCGACCTTGCCGATGCCGAAGAACAGCGTCTCGCCCGAGCTGTCATCGACCCCGTCATTGTCGGTCACGACGAAGCCCTCGCCCGCAGCGTCGATGGCAAAACCCTCGACCTTGTCCACGACATAGCCACCGAAGCCCTTCAGGTCGGGGATCAGGTCGCGGACCTCTTCCTTGGCCACGACCGGCAGCTCGCCGCCCAGCGCCGCGGGCTTGAGATCGGCCAGCGCCACGCGGAAGATCTTCTTCACCACCGCCTTGTCGCCGATCAGGTTGTCACGCTCGACGATATAGGCGTGATCGCCATGCACGGTGATCTCCGAGAGGCCCATCCAGCCCTCGCCCTTGGGTTCCAGCGGATAATGGACCGCGCCCCATTCCTTGGCCTCGGTGTCATAGGCCACCAGCTTCACCATCCCCTTGGGATCGTCGCCCCATTCGCGCTGGGTCGCCATCCAGAGCACATCGCCAACCTTCGCGACGCCCTCGAAGCCGAAGCGCGTCTGCGCGGCGGTCAGCGCATCGGGCAGGCCGATCTGGGTCTTGATCTTGCCCTTCTCATCGACATGCACCAGCCCATGCGGGACCATCTTGTCCGAACGCCCCTCGGTCGCCAGCCAGAAGCCGCCCTTGCCATCCAGCGTGATGCCTTCCAGATCCATCAGCTGCGCAGGCGCACCGTCGCGGGTGATCACGGTCTTGGCCACGATCCGCGCCGGTTTCTGCGTCGCGTCAATGGTATAGATCGCGGGTTCGGCGCCATAGATGCTGTCGGACACACCATAAAGCATCCCGGGCTTCTCGGCATCCGCCACCAGACCCGAAAGCGCGCCCCAGCCGATCAGCTCGGCGCTGCCCTCCGAGGTGATCGTCGGATAGGCGGCGGGGGCCTCCTGACGCTCATAGATCATCACATGCGCGCGCGCCGCGCCATCCTCGCCCAGATCGGTCTCGTTGGCCGAGATCAACAGGTTGCGCGACGGGATCGCGACATAGCCCTCCGGCCCGATACCCGAGGGCAGAAGCTGCATCAGCTTCGGCGCCGCCGGATCGGTTGCATCATAGACACCGACGACCGAACCACGTTCCGAGCCGATGAAGATCAGCGGCGTGCCGCCGAAGGTGCCGACCTCGACCGACTCGGGCTCGACGCCCTTCTTGCCGGCGCGGCCCTCGGGGAAATGGCCGATCGCGGCGATCGCACGCTCGAACGTGTTGCCGCTGTCATAGACCACGGTGCCGTCCTTGGCGAAAATCGTCCAGCCGCGCGAGCCGCCTTTCCAGTCGCCCTCGTTGGCGGTGGCGAAATGATCGGCGTCGATCCATTTCACCGCATCGGGTTCACGCGGGATGTCGGTCAGACTGCCGGTGAAATCGAGCTTGCCGTCCTTCTTGATGTCGACGCCCTCGAGGCTGACGGTGCCGGCCGAGAAATGGCTCGCCACCGCGCCATCGGCGCCGATCACGACGATCTCGTTGTTTTCCTGCAGGGTGACGACGATCTCGCCCGCGGCGTTCACATCGACGAATTCGGGCTCCGGGTCCTCGCCCGCAACGGCGGCCAGACCGGTCAGCTCGATCTTCTGCAGCGCGCCGCAATCGACCGCGCCATCCTTGAGCGGCAGCTTGACCACATAGCCCGCGGGCATCTGCGGCAGACCGCCGTCGCCCAGCTCCTCGTCACGCTCGTTTTCGATGGCAATGGCCAGGAAGCTGCCGTCCTTGGCGCGCGCCACCGAATCCGGCTGACCGCCCAGATCGCAAGCGGCGACCTCGGCCTTGGTCGCCATGTCCAGCGTCACCAGCTTGCCCGAGGTGTTCACGTAATCCGCCGAGGTATTGACCGCGACATAGGCCGTGGTGCCCAGCACCGTGACCGAGGTCGGCTCGCCGCCCATGTCGATGCGGCCCAGCCCCTTGGGCGCCGCCGGGTCGGTGATGTCGATCAGCCCGACCGAGCCCGAGGGGCTGTCGGTATAGATCAGGGTCATCCCGTCCTCGGTTGCGGCGATGATCTCGGCCGAGGTCGTGGCCGCCTTATCGGCGCCCTCGGGGGTGTTGTCGGCGACCGCAAAGGCGGCGATGCGGTTGAAATTCATCTCGGCCGCGGCGGGCAGAGCGGTGGTCAGGGCAAGCATCGCCCCGATCGACAGGCGCAGGATCATCGGTCACTCCCGGGTTTCGTTTCGACCGAGCCATGGGCGCCCGGCGTAACATCGGCGCGAAATCCGGATGACGTTTCGGTGACGGTGGGCGGCGCAAAGGGGGCCCTGCCCCCTCGGCCTTCGGCCTCACCCCCGGGATATTTGGGCACTGTTGAGGATTAGCCTGCTTTGCCCCTCAACAGTGCCCGAAATATCCTCGGGGGGTGAATTCGGCGTCAGCCGAAGAGGGGGGCGGAAAGCCCCCCTGCCCGGTCAGCCAACCACGTTGAACGCCGGCCCATAGGGATATTTGGTGATATCCTCGGCGCCATCCTCGCCGATCACCAGAATATCATGCTCGCGGTAGCCGCCCGCGCCGGGCATCCCCTCTGGCAGGGTCAGCATCGGTTCCATGCTGATCACCATGCCGGGTTCCAGCACCGTGTCGATATCCTCGCGCAGCTCGAGCCCCGCCTCGCGGCCGTAGTAATGGCTGAGCACGCCGAAGGAATGGCCATAGCCGAAGGTGCGATATTGCAAGAGATCACGCTCGGCGAAGAAGGCATTGACCGCGGCGGTCACCTCGTCACAGCGCGCGCCGGGCCTCAGCAGGCTCATGCCATATTCGTGGGCGGCCACGTTCGCCTCCCAGATCTTCAGGCTCGCGTCATCGACCTCGCCCACGAACATCGTGCGCTCAAGCGCGGTGTAATAGCCCGAGATCATCGGGAAGCAGTTGAGCGACAGGATATCGCCGCGTTTCAGCACCCGCCCCGTCACCGGGTTATGCGCGCCGTCGGTGTTCAGCCCGGACTGGAACCAGACCCAGGTGTCGCGGTATTCGGCATCGGGGAAGCGGCGCGCGATCTCGGCCTCCATCGCATCGCGCCCGGCCATCGCCACGTCGATTTCCCGCACGCCCTCGCGCACCGCCTCGCGGATCGCATAGCCGCCGATATCGGCCACCGCGGCGCCATGGGTGATCAGCGCGATCTCGGCCGGGGATTTCACCATGCGCTGCGCCATGGTGGCGGGGGCGATATCCATGCCGCGTTTGGGCTTAAGGAAATGGTTGAACTTCTCGGCATTGACCATGGTCAGGTGATCGGCCTCGACGCCGACCGCGCGGCCGGTGCCGATGATATGCGCGACCGCCCGCCAGTAATTGTCGCGCGCCCAGTCGGTATAGGTCAGCGCCTCGGAATGGCAGCGCCGCCACGGCTGGCCCGCGTCGATCCCGGCCGAGATGACGACCGAACGGTCACGCGTCACCACGAGGCCATAGGGCCGCCCGAAGCTGCAATAGAGAAAGCCCGAGTAATAGGCGATATTGTGCATCGAGGTGAGCAGGCAGGCGTCGAGCCCGTGCAGCTCCATCAGGTCGCGCAGACCGCCAAGGCGCGCGTCATATTCCTCGGCGGCGAAGGGCAAGGGCGCCTTGGTGCCGTTCTCGCAGGTGTAGAATTCGGGTCTTTGCATGATCGTCTCCAGAAGGGTCGCGGGACCCCGAAAGATCCCGGCGTTCAGGACGACAGCGCCGATCCGGCGCGAGCGTCGGGGGGCACCCCGGTGGCGACGCCATCGCCACGGCTCCCGCGCAGGATGCCGCAAGGCGCGGGCGCGCGCAATCCCTTGGCGGTGGCTTGGGGGGCGGGTGCGGAGCCTCCGGCGGGAGTATTTGGGCCAGGAAACGCCAAGGCGCCAAACTGCGTCGGGCCGGATGCTGCAGCGCCGCGCCCCCTTGACCGCCCGCGCGCGGCGGAGGAACCTGCGGGCAATGGCGCGCTATCTTCTCATCCGGCTGATGTCTCTCGGGGCTGCGCTTGTCGTGGCCTCGGGGGTGATCTTCCTGATGATCGAGGTGACGCCGGGGGACCCTGCGCGCTTCATGCTGGGGATGAATGCCGCGCCCGAGACGGTGGCGGCGCTGAGCGCGCAGCTGGGCCTCGATCGGCCAGTGGGGCTGCGCTATCTCGACTGGATCACCGGCATGCTGCGCGGCGATTTCGGGCTGAGCTATACCTATAAGGTGCCGGTGGCGGAGCTGGTCGCCGACCGGCTGGCACTGTCGGCGCCCTTGGCGGCGCTGGCGCTGGCGCTCTCGACGCTGATCGCCCTGCCCGCGGGGCTTTATGCGGCGGCACGGCGCGGGCGGGTCGGCGACAGCGCGGTGATGGGGCTGTCGCAGCTGGGCATTGCGGTGCCGAATTTCTGGTTTGCGATGCTCTTGGTGCTGGTCTTCGCGCTGCACTGGCGGCTGTTTCCGGCGGGCGGCTTTCCGGGCTGGGCCGACCCGGGCGCCGGCCTGCGCGTGCTGATCCTGCCCGCGGTGGCGCTGGCGTTGCCGCAGGCGGCGATCCTGGCGCGTGTGCTGCGCTCGGCGCTGATCGAGGAGCTGGGGCGCGACTATATCCGCACTGCGCGCGCCAAGGGGGCGAGCCGGGGCCGCGCGTTGCTCCGCCATGCGCTGCGTAATGCGTTGATCCCGGCGTTGACGATCCTCGGGATGCAGTTTTCCTTCCTGCTCGCGGGCGCGATCATCATCGAGAATGTCTTCTATCTGCCCGGGCTTGGGCGGCTGATCTTTCAGGCGATCACCCAGCGCGATCTGATCGTGGTGGAATCGGTGGTGATGCTTCTGGTCTTTGCGGTGATCGCGGTGACCTTCCTCACCGATCTGGCCTATGCCGCGGTCGACCCGCGGCTGAGGCGGCGCGGATGAGGCCCGCGCTGGCCCTTGGGGCGGTCCTGTCAGGCGTTGCGCTGGCGGCGGCGCTGGTGTCGTTTGTCTGGACGCCGTGGGACCCGGGCGCGATGGCGATTTCCGCGCGGCTCCAGGGGCCGAGCCTTGCGCATTGGGCGGGCACCGATCATTTCGGGCGCGATATTGCGTCGATGCTGATGGCCGGAGCGCGGACCTCGCTTGCGGTCGCGCTGGTCGCGGTGGGCATCGGCATGGGGGTCGGCGTGCCCTTGGGCCTGACCGCCGCCGCGCATCGCGGCAGCTGGCTTGATGAGCTGATCATGCGCGGCAACGATCTGATCTTCGCCTTCCCGGCGCTGGTGATCGCGATCCTGATCACCGCGACCTTCGGCCCCTCGGCCACCAATGCGATCCTTGCCATCGGCATCTTCAATATCCCGGTCTTCGCCCGGGTCGCGCGGGCGGGGGCGCTCAGCCTCTGGACGCTGGATTTCATCCGCGCGGCGCGGGTGGCGGGCAAGGGGCGCGCAAGGATCAGCGCCGAACATATCCTGCCCAACATTGCCAATCTCTTGATCGTGCAGGGCACAATTCAGTTTTCCCTGGGCATTCTGGCCGAGGCGGGGCTGAGCTATGTGGGCCTTGGCGCGCAGCCGCCCACGGCCAGCTGGGGCCGGATGCTGGCCGAGGCGCAGACCATGGTGACGCTCGCGCCGCATGTGGCGCTCTTTCCGGGGATGGCGATCGTGCTGAGCGTGCTCGGGCTCAACCTGCTGGGCGACGGGCTGCGCGATGCGCTCGACCCGCGGCTCAGGGGGCGGGTCACATGAGCCTGCTCGCGCTCGACCGGCTTTCGGTGACGCTTCAGGGGCGGACGATCCTGTCCGAGGTGTCGCTCAGCCTCGCCCCCGGCGAGATCCTCGGTCTGGTGGGCGAGAGCGGCTCGGGCAAGTCGATGACCGCGCTTGCCGTCATGGGGCTGCTGCCCGAGGGGGCGCGGGTTACGGGTTCGGTGCGGCTCGACGGGCGCGAGGTGCTCGGCCTGCCGGAAGCCGCGCTTAATCGGCTGCGCGGCGCGGAAGCGGGGATGATCTTTCAGGAGCCGATGACCGCGCTGAACCCCTTGATGAGCATCGGCGATCAGGTGGCCGAGGTGCTGCGCATCCATGGCCGCATGGGCCGCGCCGCGGCGCTGGAGGTCGCGCGCGAACGGCTGGACCGCGTGGGCCTCACCGCGCCGCGCTTTCCGCTGAGCCTTTACCCGCATGAGCTGTCGGGTGGGCAACGCCAGCGGGTGGCGATTGCGCTCGCGATCGCGCTGCGCCCCAAACTCTTGATCGCGGATGAGCCGACGACCGCGCTCGATGTCACCACCCAGGCCGAGGTGCTGCGCCTGATCGCAGGGCTTGCCCGCGACGAGGGGATGGGGCTGATGCTGATCACCCATGATCTGGCGGTGGTCGCGGGCATGGCCGATCGGGTCGCGGTGATGCAGGGCGGGCGGATCGTCGAAACCGCCCCGACCGAGGCGCTGTTCCGCGCCCCCCGCGCGCCCTACACCCACGATCTGCTCCGCGCCGCAACGCATCGCCCGGGGCGGGTGTCGCAAGGTGAGTATTTGAACCAAGAAGAAACCCATGCCGTTTCTTCTTGGCAAAAATACTCGAAAAGCGACGATGCCCCCCTCCTGACGGTCGAGAATGCAACCCGCATCTACCGCCTGCCGCGGCCCTCGGCCTTCGCCCCGCATTCTGAGCTGCGCGCCGTCGATGGGGTCAGTTTCACGCTTCAGCCGGGCGAATCTCTCGGCCTTGTCGGCGAATCCGGCTGCGGGAAATCGACGCTGACGGGGGCGATCCTCGGGCTCGACGCGCTTCAGGGCGGCGCGATCCGGCTGGGCAATCATGCCGTCGGGCCAAAGATGCCGCGCGCCGCGCGGGCCGATGTGCAGATCGTCTTTCAGGACCCCTACGGCAGCTTCAACCCCCGCCAGCGTGTCGAGCGGCTGGTGGCCGAGCCCTTCCATCTGACCGGGCGGCCCGCCGATTGGCGCGCGCGTGTCGCGGAGGCTTTGCGCGAGGTCGGGCTCGACCCGGCCGACGGGCGGCGCTTCATCCACGAGTTTTCCGGCGGGCAGCGGCAGCGCCTCGCCATCGCCCGCGCGCTGATCATCCGGCCCAAACTGATCGTGCTCGACGAGGCGGTCTCGGCGCTTGATGTGCGGGTGCGGGCGCAGGTGCTGGACCTCTTGGCCGAGCTGCAGGCGCGCCATGGGCTCGCCTATCTCTTCATCTCGCATGATCTGTCGGTGGTGCACGCGGTCACGTCGCGCTGCCTGATCATGCAGGCGGGGCGGATCGTCGAGGACGGCCCGACCGAGGCGATCTTCACCAACCCGCGCCACGACTATACCCGCCGCCTGCTGGCCGCGACACCGCGGATCCCGGCAGGCTGGATACCCAAGGAGGAGCCCGCATCATGACCCCCGGCCGCCGCAATCTGATCACCGATGTGCCCGGCCTGAGCGTCGGCAATGCCCATGACGCGCGGCTGCGCTCGGGCGTCACGGTGCTGACCGCTGAGCGGCCCTTCACCGCGGCCGTGCATGTGATGGGCGGCGCGCCGGGCACGCGGGAAACCGATCTACTCGCCCCCGACAAGCTGGTGCAAGAGGTCGATGGGCTGGTCCTGTCGGGCGGCTCGGCCTTTGGCCTCGATGCGGCCTCGGGGGTGGCCGAGGGGCTGCGCGCGATGGGGCGCGGCTTTGCGGTGGGCGATATCCGCGTGCCGATCGTGCCGGGGGCGATCCTGTTTGATCTGCTCAATGGCGGGACCAAGGGCTGGGGCGCGAACCCCTATGCGGGGCTTGGCCGGGCGGCGCTGGCGGCGGCCGGGGG
>JACXUS010000397.1 GCA_014763785.1 Sphingomonadales bacterium
GCTCGCTTGCAACGGCGGCCACGCGCCCCATCGTGGCCGCCGTTGCAAGCGAGCTGCCGCAGATCGCGCCGAACCCCGCGCAGGCGCCGATTGCCGCCATCGCCAGCCCGCCGCGCCGGTGCCCGATCAGCGCATCGGCCGCGCGAAACAGCGCCCGGTTCAGTCCGCCCTGCGTCGCGAATTGCCCCATCAGCAGGAAGAAGGGGATGACCGACAGGTCATAGCTCGCGAAACTTGAGAAGGCCTCGGATTTCATCTTCGCCAGCCACATCGCCGGGCTGCCCGCCAGCATCATCCCCCCCGCGCCCACCGCCAGCATCGCAAGGCCAATCGGCGCGCGCAGCGCGATCAGCGCCAAGAGCAGCGGAAAGGACAAAAGCCCCAGCGCCAGATCGCTCATCGCCGCGCCCCCTGCACCGCCCGCACCAGCGCCACGCCCGACATCGCCCAGGCCCCCGGCAGACAGGCCGCGTAAAACCACCAGAGCGGCCAGCCCAGCGTGAAAGTGCTCACCCCCGCGCGCATCTTGGCGCCCATGCCCAGCCCCAGCCGCCAGGCGATCACCGCCATCAGCACCGCCACCAAGGCCTGCCACAGAACCCCAAGCCAGCGGCGCACCGGCACCGGCAGGCGGTCGGTGAACAGGGCCACCTCGGCCTGCGCGCCGCGCCATTGCACCAGCGGCAGGCAGCAAAAGACGATGGCGGGCAGGCTCGCCTCGATCAGCTCATAGGTGAAGCCGAAGGGCGCAACGGGCAGCCCCGCCTTCATCCCGGCCGCGCCCAGCGCGCTCAGGCACACAAGCCCCGCAAGGCCAAGCAGCGCCGCGCCGCCAAGGCCCGCAAGCCCCACCGCGACGGCCTCTGCGACGGCCCCTGCGATGCGCCCCGCCCTGCGCCCAAGCGCCAGCCCCATGCCTCAGTTCCGATGCGCGGCGATGGCGGCGCGCGCCGCCGCGATCAGCGCCGCCCCGTCGAAGCCCCGGGCCTCAGCGACCCAAGCCTCGACCACCGGCGCGGCGGCGGCCTGCCATGCGGGGGTTTCCGCGGCCGGGATCGTCACGATCTCATTGCCCAGACCCGCCGCGATGGCGCGCGCGGGGATATCCTCCCCCTGCTGCACGCGCCCCGCCATGGCCGAGAAACCCGCGCCGGACACGCTGTCGATGGCCGCCTGCAGATCCGCGGGCAGCGCCTCATAGGCCTCGCGGTTCATCGCCAGAATGAAGGTCGCGGTATAGATCGAGGGCCCCGCGAATTCGGTATGGTGGCGCACGATCTCGCCCACCTTCAGGCTGGCCGACACCTCCCAGGGCAGCAGCGCGCCGTCGATCGTGCCTTTGGACAGCGCCTCGGGCACCGCAGGCACCGGCATGCCGACCGCGGTCGCGCCAAGCTGCTCCAGAACCTTGGTCGTCACCCGCGAGGGGCCGCGCAGCTTCAGCCCGGCCAGATCGCCGGGCGCGGCAATCCGCCGGTTCGCATGGATCACGCCCGGCCCATGCACCCAGGTCCCGAGCAGATGCAGTTCGGCGAAATCGGGCGCCAGCGGGCCCTGCGCCATCTGCCAAAAGGCTGCGCTGGCCGCCTCGGCATCCTCGACCATGAAGGGCAGCTCGAAGACCTCCGAGCGCGGGAACCGCCCCGGCGTATAGCCCGGCAGCGTCCAGATCACATCGACCACCCCATCGACCGCCTGATCGACCAGATCGCCCGGCTTGCCGCCGAGCTGCATCGCGGGGTAATGCTCGACCGCGATCCGCCCGCCCGAGGCCTCTTCGACCGCGGCAATCCACGGGTTCAGGATCTGGGCCGGCACGAAGCTGGTTTCCGGCAGGAACTGGTGCAGCCGCAGCGTCACCTCCTGCGCCTGCGCTCCCGTGCTCACGATCACGCCCAAGGCAAGGCCCAGTTTGAGGGCGGCGAAAAGCTGTTTCATCGGGGTCTCCCTTCGCGGTCCGCGCCTTTATCGGGGGCCCGGACAGGGCTGTAAAGGGCTGCCGCGCGGGACGGAATGCCCGCACCCGCCGCGCGCCCCCTGCCC
>JACXUS010000398.1 GCA_014763785.1 Sphingomonadales bacterium
CTTGTTCATGGTGTAGAACAGATCGCCCGTGCCGCCCTCGGCCGCGGTGAGCGCGGTCCAGAGCGCGGCGTTCAGCTTGGCCGAGAACGGGTTCGAGGCGTCCGCTGACCGAAGCATCGTGCCGTCGCGGTATCGAGGGATCGCGCACATGTAAGGCGTTGGCGGTTTCCGCCGGGCGCCCGTCGCCGCGGCCATCGTCACCCGATGAAATCGGCACGCCGTTCCAGCAGGCTCTCGTAGAGGAAATCGACGAAGAGCCGGACGCGCCTCACCCGGCGCAGGTCGCCGTGCATCAGCACCCAGGTCGACCGGCTCTGGTCGAGGCTCGTGCCCGGCACGCGCTGCAGTTCGGGAAAGACGCTCTGCACCCAGGCGGCCAGAAACGTCATGCCGGCTCCCGCGCGTGCAAGATGCAAATGCATGGCCGGATCGGGTATGGAATGGCGCACCGATGCCCGGGGAAACGGCGAGGCTGCAATCATCGCCTGCAATTCGGGCACCTCGCCATAGCCCAGCCACGTCAGACCCTCTCCGCGCGGGCCCGCGTCGTGCAGGTGGCGGTCGACATACTCGCGCGAGGCGAAGACCCCGATGGACAAGGGGAGCAGCTTGCGGCCCACGGCATCGCCGTTGGGTTCGCGCACATGTCTGATGGAGACATCCGTTTCCAACCTCTCGATCGAGTCGATCCCGTAGGACAGGTTCATGTCGATGTGGATGTCGGGATAGAGCGACAGGAACTCGCCGAGGACCGGGGCCAGCAGGAAATGCGCCGTCATCGGATCGACCGACAGCCGGATCCGACCGGACGCCTCGCTGTCGAGACCGCGCACGGCGTTGAACCCCTGGCGCAACGCATTCTCGGCATCGAGTGCCTGCGGCAGGAGCTTGCGGCCCGCCGCCGTGAGTTCAAGCCCGCCTGCGCTGCGCCTGAAAAGCTGCACGCCCAGTTGCGCCTCGAGCCCTTCGATCTGTCTGCGAAGGGTCGCGTGCGTGCCACCGGTCTGCTCCGCCGCGGCCCGCAGCGAGCCTTCGCGCGCGACGGCGAGGAATGCGGGGAGAGATTTCCAGTCCATATGATTGGTTCACTTTCGAACCTAGGTGGTTCGTTCCAGTCAGTATCTGGATCGTTTGTGATCCGTTAGACCGTCCTCGTCAACAGAACCGAAGGATGAACCCGATGACTGCCACCCTCGCCGCTTGGAGCGTCCGGCGCTACGGCTCCCCCGACCAACTCGTCCCCGTCAGCCGCCCAATCCCAGCCCCTGGCCCCGGCGAGGCGCTGATCCGCATCCGCGCGTCCGCCGTGTCGCGCGCCGACGGCATGATGCGGGCCGGCACGCCGCGTTTTGCAAGGCTGTTCCTCGGCCTGCGCCGCCCGCGCCACGACCTCGTGGGCACATGCCTCTCCGGCGAGGTTGTCGCCACCGGCCCGGACGTGACGCGCTTCGCCGTGGGCGACGAGGTCTTCGGCGAGGCGGGACTCACCTTCGGCGCCAATGCCAGCCACATCTGCCTGCGCGAAACCGGCGTCCTGATGCCGAAACCCGCGAGCCTGTCGCACGAGGAAGCCGCCGTCATGTGCGATGGGCCGCTGACCTCGCTGAACTTTCTGCGCGAGGTGGCCGATCTGCGCGCGGGCGAAGGGTTCTGATCCTCGGCGCTGCGGGCAGCCTCGGTAGGGCGCGCGCAAATCCACCGCGATAAAGGTGCTGGCCGGCGAGGAATGGTTCACCGACGAGCTGCCCGAACTCGGCTCGAAGGACGCGGCCCTGCACATGCAGGGCGTCTGGATCGTGGAAATCGCCGAACTTGATGCCATCGGCCGCGCCGAGGTCTCGCGCATCAAGGCCTTCCTGACCCGCACCACCGACCGCTTCCGCCCGCCCTATGGCCGCTACACCGTCGAGGTGCCGCGTCAGTGCGTCTTCGCCGGCACCGTGAACCATCCGACGCGGAACAAGGATTGGTCCGCGTCCTACGGCACAACTTGGGACGACAGCTCTCAGGGGGCGGAGCTTTATGACGGCTTCATCGCGGCTGGTATTGCTGGCACGCCTCGCGCCGCCAGGCGATGCTCGAGGCCTGCTGGGAGAAGGCCGGCGCCTTCGTCCATCAGCAGATCATCTGGGTGAAGGACCGGGGCGTCCTCACCCGGTCCCACTACCTCTGGAAGCATGAACCCTGCTTCATGGGCTGGCGCCGCCCGAACCGCCCGCCGAAGGTAGCGGAGCAGACTTTGCCCTCCACCTGGGAGATGCCGTCCTTCGCAAAGGACGACCGGCCCGACCATCCGACGCCGAAACCGCTGGACGCCTTCGGCATCCCGATGCGCCAGCACGTCGCGCGGGGCGGGCTCTGCTACGAGCCGTTCTCGGGCTCCGGCTCGCAGATCATGGCGGGCGAGGCCAACGGTCGCCGTGTGTTCGCGATGGAAATCAGCCCGGCCTATGTCGACGTCGCCATCGAGCGCTGGCAGGCCGAAACCGGCAAGGACGCGATCCTCGACGGCGATGGCCGGACCTTCGCCGAGGTGAAGGCCGATCGGCTGGGCGAGACCCCGGCGGCGGTTGAGGGGGCCCACGCGGCCTGACGACGTGGATGGCGTGGCTCTACCTTCCTCCGGCCTGCCTGCCGGAACCGGCGACACGTGCCTGTTCGGCCTCTCGCTCTGCTCCGGCGCCGGCGGGCTCGATCTCGGGCTGCACCTTGCGCGCCCCGGATATCGCACTGTGGGTCACGTCGAGCGGGATGCCTACGCCGCGGCCATCCTCGTGGCGCGGATGGAGGACGCGGCTCTGGATCCGGCGCCTGTCTGGGACGACGTTGCCACCTTCGACGGCCGCCCGTGGCGCGGCGCGGTGGACATCGTCACTGCGGGCTATCCGTGCCAGCCGTTCTCCGTCGCGGGCAAGCGCCGGGGCGCGGACGACCCGCG
>JACXUS010000399.1 GCA_014763785.1 Sphingomonadales bacterium
GTGATCGCCGCCGTCAGCGTGGTCTTGCCGTGGTCAACGTGGCCGATCGTGCCGATGTTGACGTGCGGCTTGTTACGTTCAAACTTTGCCTTTGCCATATCGCGGGCGCCTCTGGTTCGGGGGCCGGCTCCGGCCCGAGTCAATATCGGCCGCTTCCTATTGCCCGGTTTGGGAAAAATCAAGCCCGCTTCGTGCATTCCACGCTTGGCGGCGCAGGGCTTTGCACTAGCTCGACGCACATGAGCAACACCGCAAGCCCCACACCCGCCGATCCCCCCGCCCTGCCGGTGCGCGTCGCGCTGGCGACTGAACCGCTCGGGCCCCTGGCCAGCCTGCGACATGCGCGGCGCAACCTGCTTGAAATCATTCCCGAAATCGCGACCCATGCGCCAATGATCTCGGGCCGGACGGGCGCGCGCTGGCATATGGTGATGCACCCCGAGGCGCTGGCGCGGGTGCTCAAGGACAATGTCGAAAATTACCCGAAATCGCTGGTCACGAAGCTGATCCTCGGGCCCGCGGTCGGGCGTGGCATGTTCGTGGCCGAGGGGGCCGAATGGCGCTGGCAGCGGCGCGCCGCGGCGCCGGTCTTTGCCGCGCGCAATGTCGAGGCGCTGGCCCCGGTGATGCAGGCCGCGGCCGAGGCTGCAAGCGCCCGGATCGGGGCCGGCCATGGCCGCGCGCTCGATCTTTATCAGGAGATGGTCGCGGCCACCTATCAGGTGATCGCCGATGTGACCTTCTCGGGCGATGCGGGGCTCGACCGCGCCGCGCTGCACCGCGCGATCGATGCCTATATCGCCACCACGGCGCGGGTCTCTCTGCTCGATCTCTTTGCCGCGCCCGCCTGGGTGCCGCGGCCGTCGCGGCTCTTTTCCGGCGCTGTCACGCGCGAGCTGAAGCGCCATGCCGATGCGGCGATCGCAGCGCGGACCCGGCCGCGCGATCTGCCCGATCTGCTCGATCTGCTGCGCGCCGCCGAGGACCCCGAGACCCGTCGCGGCCTTGATCCCGAGGCGCTGCGCGACAACCTGCTGACCTTCATCGTCGCGGGCCACGAGACGACCGCGCTGACACTGGCATGGGCGCTCTATCTCTGCGCCTTCGACCCGGCCGTGCAGGACGCCGCGCGCGCCGAGGCGCAGACGGTGCTGGGTGCCCGCGCGGCCGGACCCGCCGATCTGCCGCGCCTGCCGCTGACCCGGCAGATCGTGCAGGAGGCGCTGCGCCTCTTTCCGCCCGCGGCCTTCCTGTCGCGCACCGCGCAAGGACCCGACCGGCTTCTGGGCCGCGAGATCCGGCGCGGCGATACCGTGATGCTGCCGATCTATGCGCTGCACCGCCATCACGCGCTCTGGCCCGAGCCCGATGCCTTCCGCCCCGGCCGCTTCGCCGACGCCCGGCACGACCGCTTCGCCTTCCTGCCCTTCGGCGCGGGGCCGCGGATCTGCATCGGCGCGGGCTTCGCCCTGCAAGAGGCCGTGATCATTCTGGCCACGCTGCTTGCGCGCCATCGCTTCGCCGCGGTGCCCGGCCGAAGCCCGCGCCCCGAGCTGATCCTGACGCTGCGCCCGGCGGGCGGGGTCTGGCTGACGGTCACGCCGGCGTGACGCCGGACGGCGGCTTTTCCCCGCGACAGGGCGCGCCGCGCGGCTATAGTTCCCCCGTCAATCAGTCCGGAGAATGTGCCATGTCGATGATGAAAACACTGGTCAAGGTTGCGGTGGGGGTGGCCGTGGCCAAGGGGGTCTCGTCGATGACGAAATCCGCCAGCCGCAGCAGCGCGGGCCGCAGCACCGGCGGTGCGGGCGGGCTCGAAAGCATGATGGGCGCGATCCTCGGCGGCACCGCGGGCAGCGTCCGGCGCTCGGGCGCGGGCGGGATCGGCGATCTGTTGAACGAGCTCGGCGGCGCCGGACGCAGCACGACACAGCGCCGCACCACGACGCGGCGCACCCCTGCCAGCAACGACGCGATCGGCTCGCTCCTGGGAGGTCTGCTGGGCGGCGGCTCGGCCGGGGGGCTCGGCTCGCTAC
>JACXUS010000108.1 GCA_014763785.1 Sphingomonadales bacterium
GCGCGAATAGATCACCGAGCCTTCCTGATCGCCCGCGCCGCTGGCCTTGCCCGCGTCATAGACGTATTTCTTCAGGTCGGCATAGATCGGATAGTCCATGCCCACACCGTTGAAGGTCAGCGCCTTGTAGCCATTGGCACCCTCGCCCGCCGGTTTCACGTCGTTTTCCGACCCCGACCACCAGATGCCGATGAAGTTTTCCATCGGGAATTTGATGTTCGCGGCTTCCTGGATCGCGACCTGGTTCATCACGCCCCAGCCCCAGAAGAGCACGTAATCGGGCTTCTCGCGGCGGACCTGCAGCCATTGCGATTTCTGTTCCTGGCCGGGGCTGTCGATCGGCAGCGCCGAAAGCTTGAAGCCGTGCTTCTTCGAGAGCTCTTCCAGCGTGCGGATCGGCTCCTTGCCATAGGCCGAGTTGTGATAGAGCAGCGCGATCGTCTTGCCTTCAAGGCTGCCCGCGTTTTGATCCAGCAGATATTTGATCGCGACCGAGGCCCCATCCCAATAGTTCGCGGGATAGTTGAAGACCCATTCGAACACCTTGCCATTCGCGGCCGAGGTCCGGCCATAGCCCGGCGTGTAAAGCGGGATACCATCGGCCGAAACCTTCGGGATCAGCTGATAGGTGATCCCGGTCGACAGCGGGTTATAGACCAGCGCGCCCATACCCTTGGTCGATTCATAGCACTCGACCCCTTTCTCGGTGTTATAGGCGGTCTCGCATTCCGGAACGACGATCTTCTCGCCGCCGATGCCGCCGTCACGCTCGTTCAAGAGCGTGAAATAGTCGTTGAAGCCATCGGCATAGGGGATACCACCGGCCGCGAAGGGCCCGGTGCGATAGCTCAGGTTCGGCACGACCAGATCGGCCATGGCCGGGGCGGCAGCGGTGATCGCAGCGGCCACAAGGGCAGTGAAAGTGGTCTTCATACGCATTCCTCCCAGAACGTAATCAGGTGTTGGGTTGCCGGTTGCCCGGGTCTTGGGTTGGGCCCGCCCGCGTCAGTGCGGGAAGGGCCAGAGTCGGAGTTTTTCCTTGGCGACGCGCCAGAGCTGCGCCAGCCCATGCGGTTCGGCGATCAGGAAGATCACGATCAGCGCGCCCACGATCATCAGCTCGATATGCGCGGCCAGATCGGTCGGCCAGCCGAGCGTGCCCACCAGCAGGTTCTTGAGCAGAACCGGCAGCAGCACAAGGAACGCGGCCCCCGCGAAGCTGCCAAAGATCGAGCCCAGCCCCCCGATGATCACCATGAAGAGGATCAGGAAGGATTTCTGGATCCCGAAAGCCTCGCCCACCTCGGCCGCGCCCAGATAGACCGAGAAGAACAGCGCCCCCGCGATGCCGATGAAGAACGAGCTGACGGCGAAGGCGGTGATCTTGGTGGTCAGCGGGTTCACCCCGATGATCTCGGCGGCGATATCCATATCGCGGATCGCCATCCATTTGCGCCCCACCGTGCCGCGCGTCAGGTTGCGCGCCACCACGGCGACCAGCGTCAGCATCACAAGGCAGAACATGTATTTCGCCATGGCCGAGGTCTGCGCGCCGGTGACGAAGACGCCGAAGATCGTGCGGTCGGGGGCGTTGATCTGGCCCGACGCCGAGTAGTTGTAGAACCACGGCACCTTGTTGAAGAGCCAGACAAGGAAGAACTGCGCGGCGAGCGTCGCGACCGCCAGATAGAAGCCCTTGATCCGCAAGCTCGGCAGACCGAAAAGGACGCCCACGGCGGCGGTGATCCCGCCTGCAATCAGCACATGGACGAAGATCGACACTTCGGGGAAGGCGGTCATCAGCTTGTAGCAGGCATAGGCCCCCACCGCCATGAACCCGCCGGTGCCAAGGCTGACCTGACCGGCATAGCCCACCAGAATATTCAGCCCGATCGCCGCGATCGAATAGATCAGGAACGGCACGAAAACCGCATTCGCCCAGTAATCGTTGATCAGCAGCGGAATGACCCCATAGGCCACCGCCAGCACGGCATAAAACCGCAGCCGGTCAAACTTGATCGGGAAGGTCTGGCTGTCCTCCCGGTAGCTCGTCTTGAAATCGCCTGCCTCGCGGTAGAACATCAGCCCCTCCCCCCGTTGAGATCACGGGGGAAGCGGCTGTCCCCCTTCAGCAGCCCTGGCGCAACCGGAGCCAGGAGAAGATCCCGGCACCCGCCCCCGCAGCGGCCAAAAGAATGTTGAGTGTTTGCAGGCCGGCCGGTTCCCCGGGCGGTGCGGCAAGCGCGATCCAGCCGAAGGTTGCAGCCGCGGCCCAACCGATGACGCAGACAGTGGCGCAGGCTTTCATGGTCTTCATCATGAGTGCGGAACCTCCCAATTCCATTGCACTCCGAACCAGACCGGGCTCCTCTTCCCGGGTGGGCCGGATATGCGACAGGATGTCGCAGCTCGGCCGCCCGATCAACAGATTTCTGCATGTGAATGTTTGCGATCACGCCCATCGTCACACCCGTTCGATGATCTTCTCGCCGAACAGGCCCTGCGGCCGGAACACGAGGAAGACAAGCGCCAGCACATAGGCGAACCAGTTCTCGGTCGCGCCGCCGATCAGGGGGCCTGCGAAGAACTCGAAGAGCTTCTCGCCGACCCCGATGATCAGACCGCCGACAATGGCGCCCGGGATCGAGGTGAAGCCGCCCAGCATCAGCACCGGCAACGCCTTGAGCGCGATCAGGCTGAGCGAGAACTGCACCCCGGATTTCGAGCCCCACATGATGCCCGCGACCAGCGCGACGAAGCCCGCAATCGACCACACAAGGATCCAGATGAAGCGCAGCGAGATACCGACCGACAGCGCCGCCTGATGGTCATCGGCCACCGCGCGCAGGGCGCGGCCCTGCTTGGAATACTGGCTGAAGATCGTCAGCGCCGCCACAAGGGCCACCGCCACAAGGGTCGCCACGATGTCGAGATTGTCGATGAAGAAGCCATAGCCGAACATCGCATCGGTCGCGCTCTCGACGGTTTCGGAAATGCCCTGCGGCAGGCCCACGTCCAGCTTCTTGATATCGGCGCCCCACATCACGTCGCCGAAGCCCTCAAGGAAATAGGCCATGCCGATCGTGGCCATGAACAGGATGATCGGCGGCTGATTGACCAGATGCTTCAGCACCAGTTTCTCGATCACGATGGCCAGCGCGACCATCACCCCAAGCGTCAGCAGGATCGCCAGAGCCGAGGGCACGGTCCAGCCGAAATGGGTGATATGCAGCCCGGTGACCGCGTTGATCAGATGCGCGAAGGGCACCTGCCCCTGCTGGATGCCGACCAGCGTCAGCGCGGCAAAGAGCGCCAAGACCCCCTGCGCATAGTTGAAAATGCCCGACGCCTTGTAGATCAGCACGAAGCCCAGCGCGACAAGGGCATACATCACCCCCGCCATCAGGCCGTTGAGCATGACCTCCATCGCAAAAAGAAGTTGATCAGGCATGGCACCCTCCGGTGGTTTGGGTTTCGCGGCGTTGATCAGTCATGGGACACCCCCAGATAGGCGTCGATGACGTCCTGGTTGTTGCGCACCTCGTCGGGCGGGCCGTCGCCGATCTTCTTGCCGTAATCCATCACGACGACACGGTCGGACAGATCCATGACCACGCCCATGTCATGCTCGATCAGCACGATCGTGGTGCCGAATTCGTCGTTGAGATCGAGGATGAAGCGGCACATGTCCTCTTTTTCCTCGACGTTCATGCCCGCCATCGGCTCATCCAGAAGCAGCATCTTGGGCTCGGCGGCCAGCGCGCGCGCCAGCTCCACCCGCTTTTTCAGACCATAGGGCAGACGGCCGACCGGTGTTTTCCGGATATTCTGGATTTCAAGAAAGTCGATGATCTTCTCGACCTTCTCGCGGTGCTCATCCTCTTCGTGGGCTGCACCGCCCCACCACAGCGCCTGACTCAGAAGCCCCGATTTCATCAGCGTAAGGCGCCCGGTCATGATGTTGTCGAGCACCGACATGCCATCGAACAGCGCGATGTTCTGAAACGTCCGCGCGATGCCGAGCTGGGCCACCTGATAGGGGCGCATCGGCCCTCGCTGATAGCCCTTGAACCAGACCGAGCCCTCGGTCGGCGTGTAGAACCCCGAGATCACGTTCAGCATCGAGGATTTCCCCGCGCCGTTCGGACCGATGATGGCGCGGATCTCGCCATCGCGGATATCGAAGCTTATGTCCTTGATCGCCACCACACCGCCAAAGCGCAGGGTAATGTTCTTCAATTCCATCAGGACGCCGCCGATCTTGCGGCCGTCCGCGGTCATATAGCCTTCGGTCATCGCGTTCATTCTGCGGCCATCCTGTGTTCGGTGCCGACAACGGTGGCATCGGCAAGGGTCAGCGTCGCCTTGATCGCGCCCTTGCGGCCGTCCTCGTAGCTCACTTCGGTTTCCGTGTAGATCGAGTCCCGCCCGTCATAGAGCGCGGCGATCAGATCGGCGTATTTCTCGGCCACGATGTTGCGGCGCACCTTGCGGGTGCGGGTCATCTCGCCGTCGTCGGCATCCAGTTCCTTGTGCAGGATCAGGAAGCGGTGGATCTGGCAGCCCGACAGCATCGGGTCCTGCGCGACGCTCGCGTTGACCTCGTCGATATGGCGGCGGATCATCTCGTAGACCTTGGGATGCCCAGCCAGTTCCTGATAGCTGGCATAGGCGATGTTGTTGCGTTCCGCCCAGTTGCCGACCGCGGTCAGGTCGATGTTGATGAAGGCGGTGCAGCGATCACGTCCCGCACCAAAGACGACGGCCTCAAGAATATTGGGATAGAACTTGAGCTTGTTTTCCACGTATTTCGGGGCGAACAGCCGTCCGTCGGCCATCTTGCCGACGTCTTTGGCGCGGTCGATGATCCGAAGATGGCCGGAGCCCTCTTCGAAAAACCCTGCATCCCCGGTCGCCACCCAGCCTTCGGCATCCTTGGTCGAGGCGGTGCTTTCGGGATTCTTGAAATATTCGACGAAGGTGCCGGGGCTGCGATAGTAAACCTCGCCATTGTCGCCGATCTTGACCTCGACGCCGGGCGAGGGCACGCCGACCGTGTCGGAGCGCACCTGCCCGTCGGGCTGCTGGGTGATGAAGACCGAAGCCTCGGTCTGGCCGTAAAGCTGTTTGAGGTTGATCCCCAGCGAGCGATAGAAATCGAAGATCTCCGGCCCGATCGCCTCGCCCGCGGTATAGCCCACGCGGATGCGGCTGAAGCCCAGAGTGTTCTTGAGCGGACCATAGATGAACATGCCCCCGAGCGCATAGCCCAGCCGGTCCATCCCGCTGACGGGCTTGCCGTCAAGGATCGCGGGACCGACACGGCGCGCCAGCGTCATATAATGGTCGAAGAGCCATTTCTTGAACCGCCCGGCATCCTCCATGCGGATCATGACCTGGGTCAGCTGGCCTTCGAACACCCGCGGGGGCGCGAAGAAATAGGTCGGCCCGATCTCGCGCAGGTCGGTCATCATCGTGGCCGGGCTTTCGGGGCAGTTCACGGTGAAGCCCGCCCACATCGCCTGCCCGATCGAGAAGATGAAATCGCCGACCCAGGCCATCGGCAGATAGGCGAGCACCTCTTCGTTATGGGTCAGCTTGTCGAAGGCGACCGAGTTCTTGGCGGTCTCGATGATGTTGCGGTTCGACAGCACCACGCCCTTGGGCTTGCCGGTCGTCCCCGAGGTGTAAAGCATCACGCAGGTGCTGTCGTAGGTCAGCTCGGCGATGCGGGCCTCCAGCTCGTGCTCATAACGGTAATGACCCGCGCGGCCCTCGGCCACGACATCTTCCAGCGCGTTCATGCGGGAATGGTCGTATTTCCGCATCCCGCGCTTGTCGGTATACATCACATGCTTGATGTGGTGGATGCGGTCCTCGACCTCGACCACCTTGTCGACCTGCTCCTGATCGCCGCAGACGACGAAACGCGCCCCGCAGTGATCGAGCACATAGGCCATCTCTTCGGCCACGGCATCCTGATAAAGCGGCACCGGAACCGCGCCGCACATCTGCGCCGCGACCATCGCCCAGTAATGCGACGGGCGGTTGCGCCCGATGATCGCAACGTGATCGCCGCGCTCGACGCCAAGGCTCAGGAAGCCCATCGCCATCGCGCGGATCTCCTCGGCGGCCTCGGCCCAGGTCCAGCTTTGCCAGATTCCGAATTCTTTCTCGCGATATGCCGGATAACCGCCGTAGCGCGCAACATTGCGCGCCAGCAGTGCCGGAATCGAATGGGCGGACGTATCCGCCATCCCTGCCTCAGCCATGATCCCTCCCTCGGGCCGGTTGCCCGGCCAAAATCGCCACCGGGCGCCCCTCCGCACCCTGCGTCTTGGGGCAGATTTGTTGGTAAAGTTTTCGGGACTTTTTCCGGAATCTAACGAATTCTTACGCCGGGCGACGAAGCCTTTCGCCCCGGGCCGCAGGGTGCTAGCGATGAGGCGGGAGGACGTCATGACAGGCGAGGAGACCCGCGCCCGGCTGACACAGGCCGGGCTCAATCTGATCGGACAGGCGTTGTCGATCTTCGACAGCGAGCTGCGGCTTGCGGTCTGCAACCGGCCGTTTCAGGTGATGTTCGACCTGCCCGATGCGCTGACCCGCCCCGGCACCCCCTTCGAGGATACGATCCGCTATCTGGTGGAGCGCGGCGAATATGGCCCCGTCGTCGATCTGGAGGCCGCCGTGCGCATCCGCGTCGAACAGGCCCGCGCCTTCGAGCCGCATTACATCGAGCGCACCCGCGCCAATGGCCGCACGATCTCGGTCGAGGGGGCGCCGCTGCCGCAGGGCGGCTGGGTCGCGGTCTATACCGACATCACCGACATCAAGCGTCAGGAATCGCTGTTGCGGGCGCATTCGGTCGAGCTGTCCGAACAGGTTCTGGCCAATGCGGAACGGCTGGCGGCGGCGAACCGGGCGCTTGGCGCGACCAATGCCGCGCTGGAAGAGGCCAAGCGCGAACTGACCGAGATCGAGGCCCGCACCCGTCAGGTGACGGAGATGATGCCCGCCCATATCGCGCATATGAACCGCGACTATATCTATACTTTCTCGAACCGGCGCGCGCATCTGGTCATGCCCGGCTCGCTTGACGATCCGGTCGGGCATCATGCGGCGCAGGTGCTGGGCGAGGAAACGCTGGAGCGCATCGACCCCGGCTTTCGTCGCGCGCTGGCGGGCGAGGCGAATGTCTTCGAGATCAACCACGACCCTTCGGGGCGGCGGGTGCGGATCGCGCTGACCCCGGATCGCGACCGGACAGGCGCGGTGCGCGGCGTCTATATCCTGTCAACCGATGTCACCCACGAGGCGCAGGCCCGTGCCGCCCTCGCGCAATCCTCCAAGCGCGAGCTGGCGGCACAGCTGACCTCGGGTCTGGCGCATGATTTCGCGAACCTGCTGACCATCATCCTCGGGCTGCAGGGGCGGCTGGAACGGATGGAGGGGCTCGGCCCCGAGGCGCTTGACGTGGTGCGCGCGACGCTGGGCGCGGCACGGCGCGGGGGGGCGCTGCTCGACCGGATCGCGGCGATTTCCGGGCGGCGAGAGCTGAAGCCGCAACCGGTGGTGCTGCGCCCGCTGATCGAGGATATCGCCGCGATGGCCCGCCCGACGCTGGGCGATGCGATCCGGGTCGAGACCTTCGTTCTGGGGCTTGAAGGGGCGGTGATGCTCGATCCCGGGCAGCTGCAGGACAGCCTGATCAACCTGCTTCTGAACGCGCGCGACGCGATGGGGGCGCTTGGCGGGCGGATCCGGATCAAGGCCCATGCGGTGCGCGATACATGGGTCGAGATTTCCGTCTCGGACACCGGGCCCGGCTTCTCGCCCGAGGCGCTGACCCGCGCGCTCGATCCGTTCTTCACCACCAAGGGCGGCGGCGGCTCGGGGCTGGGGCTGAGCATGGTCTATGACACGACGAAGCTGGCGGGCGGCACGGTGCGGCTGGAAAACACCGAGGAAGGCGCGATGATCACCCTGCGCCTGCCGATGCGGATGGCCGATGCCACGGAAGAGCCGCTGATCGTGCTGCTGGTCGAGGACGATCCCGATATCCGCACCAACACCCGCGAGATGCTGCGCAGCCTCGGCCATTCGGTGATCGAGGCCGCCAGCGCCGCCGAGGCCCGCCCGCTCTGCGCGCTGCCCGAACTGGGGCTGGTGCTGTCGGATATCCAGCTGGGCGGTGCGGAAACCGGCGTCGATCTGGTCCGCGCCCTGCCCGAGGGGCTGCCGGCGGCGCTGATGACCTCGCTGCCCGCGGGCCATGGGCTGCGCACCGCGGCGCCCTGCCCGGTGCTGCAAAAGCCCTTCGACACGGCCGAACTGGCCGCCCTGATCGCCGGAGTCCGCCGATGACCACTGCCCAGCCGCATGTCGCCATTCTCGATGACGAGCCCGAGATCCGCCGGATGCTGGCCGATGCGCTGGAGGATGCCGGGTTTCGCACCACCTGCTATGGCCGCGCCACCGAATTCGAGGCCGCGCTGAAGCGCGCTGCCTTTGACGTCTGTCTGGTCGATCTGGGCCTGCCCGACCGCGACGGTCTGGCGCTGGTGCATCGGCTGGCGCTGGAACAGGGGGCGGCGATCATCATCATCTCGGGGCGGGCGCAGGTGCAGGACCGGGTGACGGGGCTGGAGCTGGGCGCGGATGACTACATCATCAAGCCCTTCGACCCGACCGAGGTGGTGGCCCGCATCCGCGCGCGCCTGCGCAAGGGCCGCACCGAGAGCCCGAGCGTGTCGCAGACCGCGCATTTCGCAGGCTGGAGCGCGCATTTCGACCGTTACCTGCTGATCGACGAGGCCGGACGCGAAACCTCTTTCTCCCATGCCGAGGGTGAGGTTCTGCGACTATTCCTCGAAAGCCCGAACCGACTGATCACCCGCGCACAAATGCAGGAATCCTTGGGCGGCGCTGCGGGCGAAAGCTTCGACCGGGCGATGGATGTGCGGATCTCGCGGCTGCGCACAAAGCTTGGCGAAGACCCGAAGAACCCACGCCTGATCAAGACCATCTACGGCGCGGGCTACATCTTCCTCGGCGAGGTACGTTGGGGCTGAACCTTCGCGTTAACCCTTTTGTTCTGGCCAAGGCGGCCGGGTTCTGAT
>JACXUS010000400.1 GCA_014763785.1 Sphingomonadales bacterium
GGTCTCGCGGGCTTCGCTGAAGCTTGCCATGAACTGTCTCCTTGGTTGGCTGCGTTTCGCCAAGGGAACGGGGCGGTCGGTCAAGTTGTTCCCGCGAAACTCTGGGTATGGTGCGGGTGAGGCTGCCGAAGGCCGCGCTAATCTCCGGCCTCCCCTTGAACAGGGCCGGTTTCGCCCGTATAAGGCGCCATTCCTCACAATTAGACCTGATCAGGGGTGCCATGGCTGGCCATTCACAGTTCAAAAACATCATGCACCGCAAGGGCAAGCAGGATGCGATCCGCTCGAAAATGTTCTCGAAGCTCTCGAAAGAGATCACGGTCGCGGCGAAGATGGGCGACCCCGACCCCGAGAAGAACCCGCGCCTGCGCCTTGCGGTCAAGGCCGCGAAATCGCAGTCGATGCCCAAGGATGTGATCGACCGCGCGATCAAGAAATCGCAGACCGGCGATGCCGCCGACTATACCGAGATCCGCTATGAGGGCTACGGGCCCAACGGGATCGCGGTGATCGTCGAATGCATGACCGACAACCTCAACCGCACCGCCTCGAACGTGCGCAGCTATTTCACCAAGGCGGGCGGCAACCTCGGCCAGACCGGCTCGGTCAGCCATGGCTTCGAC
This sequence comes from Sphingomonadales bacterium, assembly GCA_014763785.1. Classification (GTDB taxonomy): domain Bacteria; phylum Pseudomonadota; class Alphaproteobacteria; order Rhodobacterales; family Rhodobacteraceae; genus Rhodobacter. The sequence goes on from JACXUS010000400.1 coordinate 624, forward strand.
CGGGTGGGCGAGATCAGCTATCCGGTCTCGGCGGGCGATGCCGATACGGTCATGATGGCCGCGCTGGAGGCGGGCGCCGATGACGTCGAAAGCGACGACGAGGGCCACTGGATCTATTGCGCGGTGGAAAGCCTGAACGAGGTCTCCGAGGCGCTGGAAGCCACCTTGGGCGAGTCGAGCGAATCCAAGCTGATCTGGAAGCCGCAGACCACGACCGAGGTCGATCTGGAGACCGCGCAGAAGCTGATGAAGCTGATCGACACGCTCGAAGAGGATGACGACGTGCAGACCGTCACCCACAATTTCGACGTGCCCGAAGAGGTCGCGGCCCAGCTCTGAGGCCCGATCCAGCGTCCGGTTCAAGCCCCGGGGCCCGCGCCCGATCTGGGCCCGGTCCCGTGAACCGCGAAAGGCGCCCCGCGGGGCGCCTTTTTCAGCTGATAGGCAGCAGGGCCTCGGCCGCCCGCTCGCGCAAGGACTGCGTCAGGGCCTCGATCGGGCCGCGCAGCCGCCGCAGGCTCTGCCAATAGATCGCCACGTTCAGCGGCACCTCGGCCAGCATCACCATCCGCCCGTTGCGCACAGGCCGCGCGGCCAGCAGATCGGGCACCATGCCCCAGCCCATCCCCAGCTTGATCGCATCGACGAACCCCTGCGCCGAGCCGATCCGGTGATGCGGCAGCGCGACCGTCTGCCCGGTCACCATCTTGACCCAGACCGCCTGCAACCGGTCCTTCTCGTTGAAGATCAGCGCGGGCGCCGCGGCCAGCGCCTCGGGCGTCGGGCCGTCCGGAAAATGGCGCGCCACGAATTCGGGCGCGGCCAGCGCATGATAGCGCATGACGCCCAAGGGCACCGCATCGCAGCCCGGCACCGGCTGCGAGGTGATCGCGCCCACCACCTCGCCGCGGCGCAGCCAGTCCTCGGCATGGTCCTGATCGTCGATCACCAGATCGAACATCCGCCCCTCGACGCGGGCCAGAGCGGGCAGCACCCAGCTTGCCAGACTGTCGGCATTGACCGCGATGCGCAGCACCGGGGCGGCGCGCGCGGCACTTTCGGGCAGGGCCACCTCGGTCTCCATCAACGCGACCTGCTCGGCATGGCGCGCCAGCCGCGTGCCCGCTTCGGTCCCCCGGCAGGGCGTGCCGCGGATCACCAGCACCGTGCCCATCCGCTCTTCCAGCGCCTTGATCCGTTGCGACACCGCCGAGGGCGTGACATGCAGCCGCGCCGCCGCCCCCTCGAAAGACCCGCTCGACAGAACCGCCGCCAGAGCCTCGAGCGCACCATAGTCAAACATTAGACCCCCTAACAGGCCGCTGAAGAAGTCGGCTGTGCAGAACGGTTTTCTTTCGGCGCAACTGTCCGGGCTTGGCTTCGGGCGCCTTGGCGCAGAAAGCATGCTT